>DASYUT010000287.1 GCA_036000965.1 Actinomycetes bacterium | reverse complement strand
GTCGGGATGACCTCCGGCTGCGCCAGGGCCGGGGCGTTGTCGGTGGACGGCAGCGCCTCGCCGAGCCGCCCGACGGTGATCCCCGCGGAGGTGACCCCCCTCCAGCTCTTCCCGACGATCGTCTCCACGCGGGCCATCTGCCTGAGCGGGTTGGTCGCCCCGTCGGAGGTGATGATGACGGTGGGGTCGAGCTCGAAGGGGACCGCGACGCCGGTGCCCGACAGGGTCAGGGCGGCCTGGGGGCGGGGCACGTCGCTGCGGCCGGTCAGCTGCGCCCAGAACCAGCGCTCGTACTCCGGGGACCCGGTCGCCAGGATCCGGCGGGCGAGGGTGCCGCGCTCGTCATCGACGGCGTCCAGGAGGCGCAGGACGGTGGTCTGGGCGTCCTCGCGGGTCAC
Organism: Actinomycetes bacterium; assembly: GCA_036000965.1. Lineage (NCBI taxonomy): Bacteria > Bacillati > Actinomycetota > Actinomycetes > Actinomycetes bacterium. Next base: position 6,946 of record DASYUT010000287.1, on the reverse strand, counting down.
CACGTCGCGGACGGTGCCGTAGCTGGCCCGCTCGATCGCGCGCTTGGCGTTGTCGTGCAGCTGCGCCCGGTACTCCTCGTCGGAGCTGGACTGCGAGCGGATCCGCGCCAGGTCGTAGATCTCGTTGCCGCGGCGGCGGATCACCACCGGCGTGCCGCCGTTGCCGTCCCCGACGCGCTCGGTCGCCTTCGGGTTGGCGTCGGCGATGGCGGCCAGGCGCTCCTTGCGGGCGCGCAGCTCCCGCAGCGCGGTGATGTGGGCGTCGCGTTCGCCGTTGAGGCCGTTCCACTCCTCCCGGACCGTGTCGGGCATGACCTGGCCGTCGTAGTCGGTGTCGATCTCGCCGAGGCGGTCGTCGATCTCGGTGACGCGGGCCTCGCGGTCGTCGATGGAGAGCGCGGGCGCAGCCATGGTGCTCATCTGGCGGGTTCCTCTCTGTGCGGGCGCGGGAGGTACCAGGGGGCGGTCTCTCCCAGGTAGCTGCGGCGGCTGTCGCCGTTGCTGGCGGTACGGGTCGGGGCAGGGGCGGGGGCGGGTGGCGCGTCCTCCACGCGCGTGGTCTCGGCAGGCGCAGGGGCGGGTGGTGCCGGGGCCACAGCGGCCGGCGGCGGGGCCGGCCCATCCGGAGCGGGCTCACTGACGGCAGGGGCAGGGCGGGCGAACACGCTCAGGTCCCAGCGGTCCTCCACCGGGCGCCCGTCGTCCTCGCTGACCTCGTCGACCAGCCCGGCCTTGTACGCCTCGTCGGCGAGGTACCACGTCTCGGCCAGCATCCGCTCCCGCCACGTAGCCACCTCACCGCCGGCGCGGGCGGCGTAGATCGACGCGATGTTGTCGCCGTGCTTGTCGAGCAGGTCGCCCATCTCCCGCATGTCGGTGGCGTTGCCGACCACCAGGCCGAGCGGGTCGTGGATCATCAGCATGGCGTTGGCCATTGCGGTGACCCGGTCGCCGGCCATGGCGATGAAGCTGGCGGCGGACGCCGCGAGGGAGTCGACGACCACGTGGACCTGGGCCTTATGCTGGCGCAGGCCGTTGTAGATCGCGATCGCGTCGAACACGTCCCCGCCGGGGGAGTTGATGTGCAGCTCGATCTTCGGCGTGGTCACGGCCCGCAGGTCCTTCACAAATTCTGCGGCGGTGACGCCGAACCACCCAATCTCGTCGTAGATGTCGATGATGGTGGTGTCGCCGTCGGTTGTGGGCTCGTCCCGGTCCTCGCCGTCGTCCTCGGTGGCGTTGGCGGTGATCCGGTACCAGGGTCGGGCCTGCTGGGCGACCGGGCGGGCCAGCCGCAGCCGTGGCCGGCCTTCGTCGAGGCCCAGGCCCATGACGATCCCCGGCACGACGGCCGCCGGGATGCGGTTGCCCATGCAGTGCTCCTCCGTCCGTCGCCGCAGCGCGGCGCAGTAGGCAGCCGGGTCGTCCCGGTCTGAGTTGGCGCGCTCGCACTCGTCCTGGTCGGCGAACTCGCAGTCAGGGCCGAAGGGCACGCCGCATCACCTTGCCATCCCAGTTGGGACCTTGCCGTTGGCCTGCCCGTTCGAGGGTGCAGGCTGGTCGGTGAACGGCGGCTGGAGCTGCACGCTGAGGAGTCCCAGGTGCTTCAGTCTCGACCAGTCGTGGTTCTTGACCGCGTCGATGGCCGACTCCGGGGTGAACCCATCACGGACCAGCTTCACGATCGTGCCGGCCTCCTCCGCCTGGATCTTGGCGAGGTCGCCGGCGTCCTCCCGGAGGAAGCTCACCGAGCGGGTGTCGAACCACAGGGACGCGCCCTTGGCGTTGGCCGGGTCGGCGACGAGCGGCTCCAGCGACGCCGACGCGTTCACCCACCAGTGCTGCGCCGTGCCGTCGGCGAACCGGCGCCGTGAGCTGGTGAAGTTCCCCGCATTCAGCGACGACCCCTGCAGGCCCTCGCTGAACCCCACCCACGACGGCGGCACCCCAGCTGCCGCGGCCAGCCGGCTCTCGGCCTTGCCGGCCACCGCGGAGAAGTCCATGTCCTTGAAGCTGGACCCGACCGGGACCGGGTCGGCGCCGCCGCCCAGGTAGAGCGTCTTCCACGCCTGCCAGGTGCCCTTGTGCTCCTCCTCGAACAGCGCCTTGAACTCCCGGACCTGCTCGATGGTGATGCTGGGGTCGAACCTGAGCGCCAGGTTCGGCGTCGCGGAGTTGCGGAAGAACGCCAGCTTGTGCTCGGTCTGCGCCGAGTCGGCCTGGAGCTCCCGCAGCACCGGCGTGACCCAGCTCATGCCCAAAAACACCCGGTCGGGGTCGGGGAGGGGCGCGAACAGCGCCACCTCACCCGGGTCGTCCAGGAGCACCATCGGGCCCATGGGCGGCTTGTACGCGAACCCGAGGAGCTCCACGTCGGCGGCCTCGGCGGGGTGGTCGGCGTCCTCGTTGGAGCCGAGCACCACGATCACGTGCTCGGGCCGGAGCCGGACCAGCCGGGAGGCGCCCCGCCGGGTGACCTTGCGGGTGAACGACGTGCCCGCGGTCGATACGTCCACTTCCATGCGGGCGAGCAGGTCCGCGGTGGTGCCGCCCCGCCACGGCCGCTCCAGCAGCTTGAGCGCGGGGGTGCCGAACAGGTCGGTGGGGACGCCGCCCTCGAAGCGGGTCCACTGAAACCGGGCCTGGCTGAAGACCTGGAGGCGGGCGACGATGAGGGCGAACACGGGGCCGCTCGCGTGGTAGGCGGCGGTGGCGGTCTGGGCGAGCCGCTCCTCGTCCAGCTGCCCCATCGTGGTGCGCAGCAGCGGGTACTCGCCACTGAAGCCGGTGAACCTGAACAGCTCGGCGTACTCGTCCAGGCTCAGGTTCGCTGGCCGCCGCTGCGGCGGCGCGCGGCTGGCGGCGACACGGTCAAGGAACCCCACGCGGTGGCCTCCCGCCGGGTGTCGTGCGGGCGTCCTGGTAGCCGACCTTCGCCGCCGCCCACGCGAACCCGACGGCCAGCGTCGCCTTGCCGGCCAGCCAGCCGGTGAGCCAGAACACCCCGACGAGCAGGGTCAGCAGCGCCCGGCCGAGGTGCACCTCGCGGGCCTCGGCGCTGACGCGGTCCAGCGGCACCCGGTCAAGGATCCTGGTCGCCATCGGTCACCTTCCCGTGAGCGCGAACGGTGCGGGCGGCGTAACGGTCGGGGTGGCGGCGAGGTCGACCGCGCCGACCGCCGCGACGGCCAGGTCGATCTTCGGGCCGTGCCGCCCGGCCTTGGTGATGTAGGCCCCCTCCGGGGTCTCCTTCACCACCGCGTTGCGGAGGTGGCGGGCCAGGCGCGGGTCGCCGTCCTGGGTGAGGCCGGCGGTCACGACGGTGGTGTAGAACCGGGAGCACGCCGCGCTCATGCGCTTGCGCAGGTTGGTCTCCCACACAAGCACCGGCGGCTCGCCGTACGCCTCAGCCCACTCCTCACCCTCGCGGTGCCAGCCGAACGGGTCGTAGCCGAACAACCGCACCCTCCACCGGTGGAACGTCTCGGCGACCCTGGCCTTCACCTGCTCACGGGGCACCAGCCAGTCGTGGGCGCCCTCCGGCCGCTCCCAGCAGCCGATCACGAACACGTGCGGCCGCTCGCCCGGGACCACGCCGACCAGGGCGGTCGAGTCGCCGTTGTAGGAGCCGTCGAAGAACGCGACGATCTCGGTACCGTCGGGTGGGACACCCCGGTCAGTGCCGGCGAGGTCCTCCCACGCGCCCGGCGGCAGCCACTGCCCTTCGGGGCGGACGAGCTGGGCGAGGTGGTAGCGGCGGAACTCGTGCTCAGGGACCCGGTCAACCTCGAGGCGGGCGGCGACCCGTTCGATGTCCAGCCACCCGGCCGGGTTCGCCTCTGCGATGGCCGCACGCAGTGCCGCCGGGTCGGTGAGGTCGTGGCGGGCGTCGGCGGTGTACCAGACGAACAGGAACGACGGGTCCGCCGCTTCCCCGGCGGCGACCTTCAGGCCGTAGGCGTGCAGCCGGCCGAACAGGCTCCCAGGGTCGGCGTTGTCGGGGGTGGACAGGTTCAGCTCAAGGCCTTCGGCACGCTTGGCCAGCGAGTTCCCGATGACCAGGTGGACCCGCTCCTTGCGGCCCTCCCACTCGTGGATCTCGTCGAACCCCGCGCACGTCGGCAGCCCACCGTCGTTGGTCCCCCCGATCGCCGCCACCCGGAACATCCGCCCCGGACGGTCCTTCAAGAGCAGCTCGGTCTCGAACGCCTCCAAGTGCGGGCGCAGCGGCCCCTCGGCCACCATCGTCCGGGCCGCGCCGAACAGCCGGTCCGCCTGCTCGAACGACGCGGCCGCCACCGGGATGTTGGGGCTCTTGCGCATCCCACCCCGGCCGTCGGGAGTCGCCACCGTCGGGCCGGCGAGCTCGGCCAGGCACAGCGCGGCAACGAGCTCGGTTTTCCCGCAACCTTTGGGAAGCACCAGCAGCAGACGCCGGACCAGCCGTTTGAGCGTCGCCGGGTCGTACTCGTAGAGCCGGTAGATCAGCGCCCGCTGCCAGTCCTCGAGCCGGAACGGCTCGCCCAAATAGTCGCCTTCACCGTGGACGAGGAACTTCTCCACCCAGCGGCAGACCCGTGGGCCGAGCGTGGGCGGCAGCGGGTCGGCTGGTGGACTCCACAACCCGTGTCCGCGGGTCGTCGGTGGGATCGTCGTCGCTGTCATCGTCCAGGGCCCTGTTCAGCTCGTCCAGCGACCGCGCCGCCTCCCCGAGCGCGATCCCCAGGCGCAGCCGGGCGATCGGGGTCATGCCGAACGCGGCCTCGGCCCTGGCGATCTGGCTCTCGAGCTGGGCGAGGTAGCCGAGCAAGGGGTTGGCGACCGGCTGGCCCATCGACCCCTTCACCAGCCGGGACTTGCGGACGACCTTGGCGACCCGGTCGTACTCGTCGGTCGCGGCGATCCAGCGGACCAGCGCGGGCAGGTCGGAGGTGCGGTCGACCGCGTCGGCGACCTTCGACGCCCAGAACGCCGCCCACCGGTCCCGGGCCGGCTTGAGCAGCCCCGGCGGTGGCGGCGGGGCCGGCTCCTGCCCGCCCGCGAGCGCGACCAGGCCGCCCTGGCGGCCGGTGGTCGTCCGCTGGTTGCGGCGCTGCCGCCGCTCAGGGGTCTTCGGCGGGGGGCCGGACATCAGGATTCGCCCCAAGATTCTGTAGGGTCAGGCTTGACAACCGTAGGGCCAGGGTCTACAGTGTCCCTAGCGAAGAACAGACCAGCCAGGAGGCAACCAGATGAGCACCACCGAGCACTTCCCGGTCCGTCCCACCCGCGACAGCGTCAAGAACGCCCTCAGCTACTGGATCGATGTCGGCTTCATGCCCTACTCCTGGACCCGGCAACTCAACCGCCAGCTCCGCATCGTCGCCCGCCAGCATGGCCTGCGCTCCGGGGTCCTGTACGACCAGCTGCGCGCCGAGGTGACCCGGTGACCGGCCACGCTCACACCTGCCTGCCGCTCGGGGCCGCCGACGCCGCCGAGCGGTACGGCGTCGGCCGCGACGCCATCCAACAGCGCCGCTGGCGCGAAGGCCACGGCCTGTCCCGGGATCCGATGCCCGACCCCGACTGGACGATCTCGGGTCGCCCGGCGTGGTGCGCCCACACGCTCGACCCGTGGGCGCGACGAGTGCTGCGCTGGCAGAGTCAGGCGGTGAAGTCGTGGGGCTCGCCGGTGGCTTCCAGGATCGGCTTGGTCCCGGTGTGCTCCTGGTAGCGGCTTAGCACAACGTCGCAAGTTGCCGGCTCGATCTCCACCAGCCACGCTGCACGATCCTCGGCGTGTGCCGCGATCAGCGTCGAGCCGGAACCGGCATACAGATCCAGCACGACGCCACCCGGATCGCTGGAATTCTTGATGAACTCGCGGAGTAGCTCAACCGGCTTGGCGGCGTTGTGGAGTCGGTCATCACCGCTGGGTCGGCTGACGTGAAGGACGTTGGGCCGGTAGACGAGTCGCTGGCCGGCGGGGCCACTGTTCGTCATGGTCCGCTGCGGCGGCAGCTTGCCGAAGAAGGCGACCAGCTCATGGGTGTTCCCGTAGTGGGAGCCCATGCCCATGCCGCCCTTGTCCCAGACGATCATGTTGTGGGGGGTCATGTGGCCGCGCTTGGCCGCCTCCCAGAGAGACGCCCAGCTTCGCCAGTCGCAATGGACGTAAGCGTGGCCGAACTCCTTGAGGCGGGCGTGGATGGTGCGCCACATGGCCTCGAAGAATGGCCGGACCATCTTGTCGTCGGCTACGTCGGAATCCACACCCGAACTGGAACCGTAGATCGCAAAGGGCGGGTCGGTGACCACGAGGTCGGCCAGCGCGCCATCGGTCAGCCGGTCGAGGTCCTCGGGGGCGGTGTTGTCCCCGCACAGCAGCCGGTGGTTATCGCCGAGCAGCCATAGACCCCCCGGCCGGGTCACCGGTTCCGCTGGCGGCTCCGGCACCTCGTCCGGGTCCGTCAGCTTCGCCGGAACCACCTCGCCGGCCAGCAGCGCGTTCAGGTCCGCCTCGGTGTAGCTCGCCGCCTGAAGCAGCGCCGAATCCACCGCGTGGACCTCGGCCGCCATCGCCGCCAGGTCACCGAGGTCGAACGAGCCCAGCTCAGACGTGCGGTTGTCGGCCAGCGCGAACGCCTTCGCGGTCGCGTCGTCGTCGTCGACCCGCGTCACGGCCAGCTCCGACCAGCCCAGCTCCCGCGCCGCGGCCAGCAGGTGGTTGCCGGCGATCACCGTCCCGTCTGCCCGGGCGACCACCGGCTTGCGCTGCCCGAACCGCCGCAGGCTGCGCGCCACCGCCGCCACGTCACCCCGGCGCGGGTTCCCCTCGAGTGTGCGCAGGTCGTCCAGGGGCACCGCGAGGGGCCGCAGCGGCTCGGCGATCACCACGCGGCCCTCCGGTCGAAAAAAACGGGGCTGGGGAAAACGGGGGGCGAACCCGTACGCGAAACAGCGACTA
>DASYUT010000286.1 GCA_036000965.1 Actinomycetes bacterium | reverse complement strand
TCGGCCAGGTGTCGCACCAGCCCCAGGAGCGACATCGTCGACGGCTCGACGGAACGCCGCGCCATAGCCTCCGCATCAAGACCTGAGCACTTCATCTCCAACGTGAGGCGTACACAGCGCAGGGCTTCGACCAGCGTGGTGTGCTCATCGCCCAACGTTGGTCCGCTCTCACGCGGGTCGTCGTCCGACGGCCTGCCGTCCGCGGTGAACATGTCGGCTCGTCGGGTCGTGGCCATGGCCGCAATCATCGGCGATGCGCAAGGCGGCCGTCAACGGATTAACGACACCTGCACTCATGGCTGCCATAGCGCGCCCGTCGCTGACCCTGGGCGGCGCTATCGGTCACGTCTCGTCCGTTCTTGGTGGTTCGGGCCTGGTTCGGCTGCGGCTCACCAGGCCCTTCCTGTCGCCGGGAGTGGTGCGCCTGGCCGAACGCGGCTTGGCTTTGCTCGGCGACGCCGGCTTTCCTCCCGAGGAGGCGATCAAGGCGTACCGCTCCACGTACCTGTTCACCCTGGGCTGCGCCGCCTACGTGGACCACTTGGACCCGGCCGGCGCCCAGCGGCGCACCCGCACCGCCCTGGCCACCCTGCCGCCGGAGGAGTATCCGTACCTGAGCGGCCACATCAACACGATCGTGCCCGGCGTCTCCGGCGCCGACGCGTTCAACTACGGCCTGGCCCCATCTCGTCGACAAGCTCCGCACCCGACACGGCTGAGCTACGCCGCGGCCGGCTGCTCGCCGTCCTCGTCCTCCTCGGGCAGGTTGAGACGGGCCACCTGGTCATCCGGCGGCTCCAAGTTGACCACCCAGTCGCCGAACCGGCGGGTCTTGCTGGTGATGTACGGGGAGATGGTGCCCAGGTCGTCGCGGCGGATGGTGTGTCCCTCATCGACCAGTTCGTTGACCAGGTTGGTCAGGTCCACGGTCGTGTTGTAGATCATGCAGTTCGCAAGGAGCTCATTAAATTTTATAGACCTGCTCGTCCCGCTGGTGGACGGGATCGGTGGGCGAGGAGGGTCCAGCGGTCAGGAGAGCACTTAACTGCTTAACTGAAGGTGTTCTCTTACGCGGAGAAGCCAAGCCCGTCAGTAGCCACCAGGCGCCCAGCGCCGGCCCGGACGTCGACCCGAAGCACCGGGATAGACCTTCAGGGTCGCGTCCTCGACCAACTCCCCGGCCGCCGGGCGGAGGCGTCGATGGGAACGATCTGGTCGTCGTCGCCGTGGATGATCAGGGTCGGACGTCAATCCGCTTGAGGTCTTCGGTGAGGTCGGTCTCAGAGAAGACCTTGACTCGCGCCCTGATCGCACGGGAACAACACCGCGCGTCCAGGGCGCGTCCGCCGTCCAGGCTGCCCGCACCGTTCGGGCCACCCTGGGCCGCCCGTATCGGCGGACGGCCCAGGGTGGCGGACACACCCCGACAGCGGTTGTTACCCGGCGGCCACCGCGGACGCGGCCTGCTCGATGAGCGCGGCCACCGCGGCCGGTTGTGACAGGTAGATGGCGTGGCTGCCGGCCACCTCGACCACCGTGGAACCAGCCCGCTCGGACATGGCGCGCTGCGCCGGCGGGGGGATCATCCGATCCTCGGTTGCGACCAGGTACCAGCTCGGCTTGGTCCGCCAGGCGGCGTCCGTGATCGATCCGCTGAGGGCGTCCACGCCCCACGGGACCTGGGAGTCGGCCATGAACGCGGCCTGCTCGGCAGGCAGGTCACCGGCGAACGAGGCAGGGAACTTCTCGCGGTCCAGGAGCAGGAAGCCGTCCTTGGGCGGCAGGATTGGCGGCACCGGAGCGCCGGGCGGCGGGTCGGCGATCAGCGTGTTGACCGACTCGCCCTTGTCTGGCGCGAACGCCGCGATGTAGACGAGGGCCGCGACGTTGTCGTCGGTGCCCGCCTCGGTGATGACCGCCCCCCCGTAGGAGTGGCCGACCAGGACGACCGGACCGTCCTGCGCGTCGATGACCCACCGTGTCGCGGCGGCGTCGTTCTCCAGCGACAGGGTCGGATTCTGCACGACGCTGACGTTGTAGCCGTTCTTGGTCAGCATGCTGTAGACGGCCTGCCAGCCGGACCCGTCCACGAAACCGCCGTGGACGAGAACGATGTTCCTCGCTGCTGAGCCTGTGCTCATGATGATGTCCTCTCTTGTGGGAACGGTTGGGGTATGTCGGCCGATGTCGCCATGCTAGGGCGATGCCGTACCGGACCGATTCAGTCATCTGACTGGGGTTTGAACGCTGTTGCCCTCGGATGCCTCGCCTCTTCGCCCTGACGCAGCGGTGCGTGCTTGAACGGCCGCGACGGTGATCGCGGCTCAGCAGCGGAGAGCGCAGCTTGGTCCTGTAATGGACGTCAGTTGTCAGGCGCGTGGCCCTGATTGCCTTGTTGTGGAAGCTCGGTGGGTGGGGCTGTCAGCGCGTCGCGGAGTGCGGCGCGGGAGGTGACGCCGAGTTTCGGAAAGAGTTGGTACAGGTGGGTTGCGATGGTGCGGGGGGAGAGGAAGAGCCGCTCGCCGATCTGCTTGTTGGTCAGGCCCGCGGCCGCGAGCATGGCGATCTCCCGCTGCTGGGGCGTGAGCGACGCCGGCCCGATGGTGTCGGCCTGCCTGATGGACAGGCCGGTGGCCCGCAGCTCGTTGCCGGCTCGCGCCGCCCATGGCTGGGCCCCGAGCCGCTGGAAGGTGTCGAGCGCGGCGGCGAGATGCTTGCGTGCCTCGGTGGTGGCCTTGGTCCGGCGCAGGCGCTCACCGTAGCCAAGCTGGATCCGAGCCAGGTCGAACGGCCAGCGGTCGGCGCCCGGGATGGCGAGGGCCTTCTCGAACAGTTCTCCAGCTTCGTGGTCGGGGGCGGCGATGGCTGCCGATCCGCCGGTGATCAGGGCGAGTCGTGGCGAGATCGCGGCGATGTCGGCCTCGCGCACGGCGGCGACGTGGGCTGCCGCCTCGGCGTGGCGGCCGGTGCGCATGGCGGCCTCGGTGACGTCCATGACAAGCCACAGCGCGTGCGGGACGTGGGAAGCGAGCACACCGGCAGGACTGACCGCGGTCGCGTGCTGATAGGCGTCCTCGAAGTCACCTCGCCCAAGCGCCGCGAGCGCTTTGGCGTGCGAGGCATAGCTTTGGACCGAACCGACCCTCCGGGGCGATGCCCACCGGGTCATCTCGTCGGTCAGGGCCCGTGTCTGGGTGTCGTCACCGCGGGCGGCAGCGAGCAGCGCCTGCAGGAAAAGCCCTGGCCACGCCAACAGCCGGTAGCTGTGGGCTTCACAGAGCCTGAGGCCTTCATCACACACCTGCACTACTTCGTCCCACTGACCGGCCAGGAAGCCGTCGTTGGCCAGGAGGAACAGCGCGTCGATCGCCGAGGTGACGGCACCGCCACCCCGACCGTCGCGGACAACCCGCCACAACGCCTCCCGGCAGCCAGCCAGCCGATCGACGTACGCGGCCGCGATGCCAACACGCACGATACGGACCGGGTCGGCCTCGTGGCGCAGGCCCGCGATGGCGGCGTCGAGCTGGTCGAGAGCTGGCAGCGCCGTACGAGCCGGGTCGGGAAAGGTCTTGCTGAGCACGGCGAGGATCTCGGGGACATGCGGCCTTACCTGGCCGATTGCGGTATCGAAGGGTTCCCAAAGCTCGGAGCGCCCACCGAAAAAGCACACCAGGAGCAGGGTGTGCAGCGCCTCGATAAGGATATTGTCGTCGGCGTCGTACGGCCCCGCCTTCATTTCGATCGCGCCGACGAGCAGGCGGTGGGCGGTGTCGACGTCACCATCGCCGTTGAGCAGGTGGGAGGAGGCCGCGACCGCGGCGGCCAGCGACCCGGCCCGCTCGGGATCGGCCCGGCGCGCATCCTCCAGCAGCTGCGGCACGTTGCGCAGATCACCGGTCACGTCGGCGCCAAGGTAGGCGGCCTCGGCCAACCGGCGACTCCGCTCAGCGCCACGAGGGCTCAGCTCAGCGGCACGAAGCAACGCGGCAATGGCGCCGACGGCGTCGCCGCGCCGCAGGGTCAAGTGTGCGACTTGCTCGAGCAGGCCGGCGACTTGCTCGTCGGGCTCGACCGCCGCTTCGGCGAGGTGCCAGGCGCGGCGCTCGGGCTGATCCGCGAGCTGCTCGGCCAGCACCCCGTGGACGCGGCGACGCTGATCGCTGGTCGACAGCTCCATGACAGCGGACCGGGTCAGCGGATGGCGGAACACCAGTCGGCCTGTGCCTTCGTCGACATGCACCAACCGCGCCCGTTCCGCTGGGGCGAGGTCCTCGATCCCTCGCTGTCCGGACGCAGCGCCCTTCAGAACGCTAAGGTCGCCGGTGCCATCCAAGACCGCGAGCAGGAGCAGGTCACGGGTCGCAGCGGGCAAGCCGCTGACCCGCGACGCGAACAGCGACTGGAGACGCCGGCTCAGCGGCAGCACCGCGGGCAGCGCCCCGGCGCGTTGGGGGCCGCTGAGTAGTGCCACGGGCAGCTCCAGCAAGGCCAGCGGGTTGCCTTGGGCGTCGGCCAGCAGCCGCTGGCGGACCCGCGGCGCCAACGCAGGAAAGCGGTCCCCGATCAGGGCGGCCGCGGCTGCATCGTCGAGCGGCAGCAGCTCATACCCAGGCAGGCCGCCCCGTTCGAAGAAGCTCTCCTCTCCTGACCGGGACGCGGCGAGGAACCCAACCCGGCTGCCGGCAAGGCGGCGGGCGACGAACCCCAGCACCACGGCGCTGGCCCGATCCACCCACGGCAGGTCGTCAACGATCACCAGCAACGGGCGGGCAGCGGCAGCTTGGAGGAGCAGGGCGAGCGCCGCGTTGGAGACCACCAGCTGGCCCGGGGGCGACCCATCGCTCAGACCCAAGGCAACCCGCAGCGCACGGCCGTGCATCGCGCTCAACCGCTGGAGTCCATCGAAGAGCGGGTACAGGACCTGGTTGAGCGCCGCGAAGCTCACGTCGGCCTCGAACTCCGCACCAGCGGCGCGCAGCAGCCGCGTACCGGCAGCCGTTGCGTGCGCCGCAGCGGCGTCCAACAGCACCGTCTTACCGACGCCGGCATCCCCTGACAGGAGGAGCGCACCGCCACCGACGGCGGACCGATCAACGAACGAGCGAAGGAACTCGACGTCCTTGTCCCGTCCGATCAGCGGCTCAGCCGAGCCCTGTCGGGGAGAACCACCACCGCCCAATGGCGACCTCCCTCCGAGAACCCAGCAGCCCGACTCTACGCCTGCGCTTGGCCTGGTTGGAGAGACCAACACCCAGACGCCGGGGCCTACAGCCGATCAGCCGGGGAACCTCGATGGCGCCGAACTTGAAGAGGCGGACCTCAGTGGCGCCCACCTGGATAGGGCGATCCTCCGTGGCGCCCACCTGAAGGAGGCGGACTTCAGTTCATCGACCGGGTTGCGACCCGACGCCACCCGATCGGCACCACCCGCAGGCCACGAACACACCTGAGGGAATCCCGTGCCGTCGCAGCCCACGGTTGTGCGACGGCACGGCGCCCGCCGAGCGCACCCCGAAGGTAATGCCGACCCGCCGCTGGCGCCTGCTCACGCCGTTGACTTCATACAGCGTCGTGACTGGGCATCGCCCAGGATGAGCACGGTCACCGTGAGGCGTCGAGGTACTCCGTCGCAAGACGCTTCGGCGCGCGGCTCAGCCAGGCCTCGACCAGCAGCTCCTCAAGCTCGGGCATCGCGATCCGGTCCAGACGCACGAGGATCGCCGGGTACCCGTCGAAGTGCGGCGTCGTGAAATACACGTCGCCGTCCTCGGCCAGCAGCGCCTCCTTGGCCCCGAGATCG
>DASYUT010000285.1 GCA_036000965.1 Actinomycetes bacterium | reverse complement strand
GCAAGCCCTGCCCATCTGGCCGGCTCCCTTCGCGGGCACTGGACGATCCAGCAGCAGCAGCTGCACTGGGTCCGCGACGTGACCTTCAGCCAAGACGCCTCCAACGCGCCGGCAGCCTCCCCCGCGTGATGGCCAGCCTCCGCAACCTGGCCATCGGCGCGTTGCGCCTGGCCGGTCACCCCAACCTCGCCGCAGCGCTACGACATACCGGCCGTGACCCAGCCCGGCCGCTCACCATCCTCGGCCTGGCGTGCGCATGAAACGGACATCACACCACTTTGCCGGAGCCCTGCAGGCTTGGCCGGAGGCGACACGCGACGCTTAATTCTGACCCCCTCAGGGTTAAGCGACAGATGAGCGCCGCTTAATCGGCAGGGCTTACCCATAGACCGGTCAGGATCTGGCAATGGGGCTTCCCTGTAGCCCACCCGCGCCCGCGGAGGTCGTCCAGAAGGCAAGGAGGTCGGTATGGGGTGGGGACCCGGCCGGTACGCCGGTCGCAGGACGTATCGCGAGTTCGTCGTCGAGCAATCTGCCTGAGGCCTGACGAGGGGAAAGCCCTGTCGATCGACACACCAGGTGGCAACGGCGAAGGGGGTGGTCCGCTGCAGAACGAGCGGAGGAGGTGGGCCGGACGCGTGGCCGACGGTCCAACAGGGTCCAGGAGACCTGGCCTGACTGGGTCGAGACTGCCTGCCGAGGTTCTTCGTCACCCGAGCCGGCCTCAGCTCCTGCACCGCCATCTCGCACCCCGGCATCGGGCCGGGTGCGCTGAAGCGATCTAGCCACGCCGCACGCATCAACGGAGGTCTACAGATGCCTGGACCAGGAACAGCCGAACCGGATATCCCAGGAGTGCTGACATTCAGGCTCGACAACGTCACGGTCCTGTCCCCGCCGCCCAACCCAACCGCTATCGTCCAGGCCGGGCAGGAGCTCAAGCTGAAGGTGGACCTCGGCTTTGACGGCCACCCCCTTTTCCTCAACTGCTTGATGGCCGGCAAGCAGTACAGCGTGTTCCACCACCTCGAGCGGGAGGAGGATGGCGCTCGGACAACCCTATCGGGAGGCACCTTTACCGTGCCGGGGCCGCCGGCCATCACGAGCTTCAGCGTGGAGACCGGACCGTACACCTCGGGGGGCCCCGGCAGCGGGACGCAGTTCGAGGCCCCCGCCGGCTTTGACGCGGGCACCTTCGAGGTGACCACGCACATCCACTTCGCGGACTCCTGCGTCAAGTCCTTCGTCGCCGCCTTCCACCAGGTCTACGTCATGGTCACGACCTAGCGCCCCGGTCGCGGCATGATGTGCCGCTCACCCGGGGCGGCACGCGGACCGCGGCCTTCCTTGTGGGGATCCCGGTAGCTGCTGGCCTCGGAGGTGTCGAGTCGATCGTCACCTTCGAGGCCAGCATTGCGCATACTTTCATGGGCGAGACGATCCACCAGGGATGGAGGGAACGATGCCGCCGGAGGAGGGCTCGAAGCGTCCGCAACCGCCTCAGACGCCATCTGAGGAAACCGACAAGGAGGCTCAGGCGCCCCGGAGCCGCGGCAAGGGCGACCGGCCAGCCAGGCCGAGGGCGAAGCCGACATCGGCCGCCGGACGAAAGGAACCAGCTGCCGTCCAGGGAAAGAAGACGGAGCCCACTCCAGCCGACATCGAGGCCGAGGCGACCGCGGCGGAGACGGCCACCGCCACGGAGGGCGAAAGCGAGATGGCGATGCCGGCGGGTGCGACGCCACGAGCCGTCGAGGCGGACGTCGGGGCGCCGGAAGGTGCCGGGCCGCCACTGGACTTCACCGTTTCGGACGTATGGGTGCGGCAGGAGGGACGGCCAGCCGTGCGGATCGCCGCGCTCGGCCCGGACGAAGCCTTCACACTCCGCGTCCAGTTCCGCCTTCAAGGCCCGCGCGCCCGCGCGCTCACCATGCACAAGTCCCCCTTCGACGCACGGGTGTACGCGGAGGATCTCACCACCGGCGCGCGCACGCTGTTGGCCATCGACAGTGCGAGCCTGGTGGAGGGCAAGCTGGACTATGCGATTGAGATGCCAGCGCCCGGCCTGTCGAGCGGGCGGCACCGCCTGCTCACGCTGGTCACTATCCACGCGCCCATCAACATGATCGACCATCGCTATGGGCCAGTCCTCAACGTCACCTCCGAGTAGCCCCGACCAGCCGCTGAGCGCTCGTCAAGGGCGCGATCCTCTTCAGGGGCGAGGCTGCTGGCCGCGATCCTCGAGGGCGCGGAGTTGCAGGGCGCGGGCGTCTGAGGCGACAGGTTGGCTGGCGGTGGGGGATCGCGCTCGCGCTGAGGCGGCGGCCGCGGCGGCACTCCCGGGTCAGTGGCGCGAACTGGTGCGCCGCGGCGACAAGGAGCACTTGGTGCTCAAGGTGCCGCGGCTGCGCAGCAATGCGTTCTGCGGAGTACGGCTGCACCCCGGCGCGGCCCACGAGTGCCGGTTCGTCCTCCAGCCATCGAAGGGCATGGTGGCGGGCCTGCACACTGTCGAGATCCGGCAATTCGACGACGGACTGCAGGTCGGCGGGGGTCACCTGGGCCCTGCGGCCGAAGCGCTAGTCAATCCGACGAATCAAGTCACGATTCGTGGTGTAGCTGGTGACGTCGGTTGACCACCAGCCGGCCATTTCCACCACTCCACGGGATGCAGCCCTCCACTCCACGGGACGCAGCCCTTGCGGCGGCACGAGCCTGCGTCCGTGTGATGTTTGTTGGCCGTCAGACAGGGTCCGCCTCATGCAGGCTGCGGCCGTACGCGGCGGCCAGCAGGCGCCCAGCTAGATAGACAGCGGTGCGCAGTTCTGCATCGGAGATGCGCCCATGTGCGGCTGCGTCTCGTGTGTCGCGGACCTGCCGCAGCTCGTCTGCAAACAACGCCCGCCAATGGGCCAGCCGCTCTACCGAGCGCTCCCGATGGCCTGCCGTGGATGGGGGAAATCGCTCCATCTGCTCCGGAGGCCACTGATCCGACGGCAGCGTAGTGAGCCGCTGAAGCTCCTCAAGGAGCTGATGCCGCTCAAGGAGCTGCTGTGTGGCGTGAGAGCGATCTTCCGCACTCGCGAATGGCTCGTGCAGGTCAGGCGGCAGCATCAAGGTCTCCAGTCTTGACTTCGGCTGCTCCAACCGCCGCGGCGAGTTCCAGCACCTGGCTCCGGACGGCCGGCTGCAACGCCAGTATCGTGTCTCGGTCAACGGCATCCAGCTGCGAAAGCGCGGCGCGTGCCTGCAGCAGGCCGTTTACCGCCGACAGCGCCGCATCGGGCACGCCGGGTACGGTCTCACCGAGTCGGCTGGTGAACCACCTTGCGACTTCGGCCCAGCGCCAGAGTTTGTTGCGCTGCTCAGCTCGGGCCGCCGGTGGCGGAAAGTCGCCCGGGCCACGGTCGCCGGTGGCAAGCAGCCGGACGCTCTCGCGGGTGCGGCCAGTGCGCTTGGCGATCTCGGCGAGCGTGACGTACTCGTCTGGCGCGACGCGGACGACCCGGACACCGGGAACTGCCTGCTCTACTGCGGTGATTGCACTTACCAGCGCCTCAGCAAGCGAGCGCGCCTCACGGTCGAAGTGCAGGTGCTGCACCCCAGCGGTCACCCCGATCGTCGCGTCGTCACAGCCGGCCTCAAACAGTGCGTCCTGCGCTGCGTCGCTCTGTAGATCCGCACCCTCGACCAGGAGGGTGAACTCGTGGGTCCTCATTCGGTCACTCCTTCCGGTGGTGTGGGCAGGTTCGGACCGCGGCACGTAGCCGCTTGGCATGGTTGCCGGGATTCGTTGGAGTGGACCAGATGGATTCTTGGCAGCCGGCCCGGCTGTGTTCCGGGCAGCGCATGACGCCCCACCGGTGGCCGGCAACGGTAGCCTTTACCCTCCAGCCGGCCGCTTCAGCTTCCCGGAGCGCCGCTTCAACCTCAGGTTTAGGGTGTCTCGCGCGCATGCTGTTGACAATGTACAACACTCGCGTGGAACCCTCAACCACGCTCGGACCGCCAGGCCTGCGTCTGGGCGGCAGGCGACAACGGAGGCGACCAGCGGCGGCACGATCACCGAGACCAAGCCGCCGACGACACCGCCGCCCACCTCACCCCGTCCACGCCAGCCGTGTTCTTGCCCTGGTTGTCCTGCGTGACCCGGCGCACCGCCAACAGCCGGGCGGCCTCCGACTTCATCAACAGGCGTTGCAGACTGCGAACTGCGTGGACGTTGCCACGACGCGAGGCGAGGACGACGCCACCGACCACGACGACGGCATCGGCGAGGACGGCAGGGACGGTAGTGTCGGCGGCGATCGTGACGGAGGGGGCGGCGAGCGGTGAACGTGGCCGGGCAGGAGCGGCGCAACTCCTGGTCCGACGGGTGGCTGCCCTGGGTGGGCAGCCCGCGCGTCGCCGACCGGGCCTGCTGGTTCGGGATCTCGCTGAGCGGCCTCTACTACCTCGCCCTCATCCCGGCCAAGCCGTGGCTGCTCGGCCGCCAGCCGGTACTGCTTGAGCTGCTGAGCGGCTCCACCTCGTCGATCGTCACCGCTGCGGCGTTCGCCCGCATCGGCCGCGTGCTCCTGGCGCTCGCCGTGGCCGCCGCGTTGCCCGGCCTCATGAAGTTCGACCCACTGTACTGGTGGGCCGGGCGCCTGTGGGGGCGCCGCGCCATCGAGCTGTTCACGGGCCGTAGCCCCAGGCCGCGCGCCTGACCAACCGGGTGGAGCGGCTGGCCGGCCGGTTCGGCTGGCTGGCCGTCGTCCTGGCGTACTTCCTGCCGGTGCCCAACGCGCTCGTCCACGCCGTCGTCGGCTGGACCGGCATGCGGCTGGTCACGTTCCTGCTCCTCGACGTCGTTGCGGCGCTGGCATGGATGGGCCTGCTCGTCGGGCTGGGGTACTCGCTCGGCCAGCACGCCGTCGACGTCGCCGAGGCCATCTCCCGCTACGCGCTCTGGATTTCGTTCGGGCTGCTGGCCGTCACGCTCGCCTACCGGGCCTGGCAGGCGCGCCGCGACCGCAACGACTGGCGCGACCGGCGCGACCGGCGTGGCGGTCCGGCCGACTGAGCCGCAGCCATGAGCCCCGACGCGACCCTGCGGCGCCACCTGGAGCCGCTGGTCACAGCCGGTGAGGCGCCCGGTGTGGTGTATGCGGCGATATGCGGCACCGCGTCACCTGGCAGGTCGGCGCTGCGTCACCGTGTCAGAGCCGGGCGGCGCGCCCGGCTGCGGACGTTCGTCACTGGCTCGTCACGTGGCCGTCACCGCCTGCACGCCGCGCGGTAGGGGCATGCGTGCAGGCTCAGGCCTGCAGCAACGACGTGGAGGCTGGCGCACCGCAGGAGACCGCACCGCGCGAGCAGTTCGTGCAGATCGTCGCACGCCAGGTCCGAGAGGCCCGCCTCCTCGACCGGGTCACGATCCAGAGCTTCGACTGGGGCGCGCTCATGCTGGGGCGGTACACTGCCGCCTGCTTCCCCTCAGCATGTCCATCGGTTACGCTCGGGCAGAACTGGTGTTCGGCAACGGCCGCCAGAGGGGAGGCAGGCGTGCTCGTCGAGGACTACGCCGACCGGGTCCGGACAGCCGCCGGGCACCTGACCCGGCTGCTCGCCGACGGCGGCACCCGGGTCGACAACCCGGCCGACGAGCCGGTCGTGCCCGACGACGACCGGCCGGTCGAGTTGCGCGCCGACGCCGAGATCGTCCTGATCGGCAGCGACCCGGCCCCCGGGGTCTGCGCCGCCGCGGTCGACGGCGGGTCGGCCTGCCTGGTCAACGGGCGCAGCTTCTGGGTGGTCGCCTACCGGGCCGGGACCGTCTGGCACCGCGACCGGACGACGTTCCGGGAGGAGCGCGACGAGCTGGTGCTGCGCACCCTCAACCAGAGCGACGCCAAGGCCGAGTACGCCCACGCGCTGGCCGCGGCCGGGGTGGTGCGTGAGCGGGAGCTGGCCGACCTCGGCGGGGTCGTCGACGTGCTCCGGGAGCTGGCCGAGTGGGACCGGGCCAAGCGGGCGATCGCCGAGGCCGAGCCGGGGGACGTGGTGCTGGTCGACGGGAGCCTGCACCCGGGGGCGTTCCTGCCCGCCAGCTTCGTCGGCCCGATCCACGAGCTCGCCCTGGACCGTCAGGTCGACCTGGTCGGGGTGACCAAGGCGTCCAAGCTGCGCTGGGGCCGGTACGCGCCGCTGGTGCTGCGGGTGCGGCGCCGGGCCGAGGACGAGGTCGGCCCGGACGCGCGCTGGCTGCTGCGGGTCACCGACGACGCCGAGGCGGCCGGCACGAGCTGGCGCTCGGAGGTGTACGTGGCCCGGCTCGCCCGCCGGGGTGCCTACGCGTTCCGGGTCGACGCGGTGCGCGGCCACCGCAGCGCCGAAGAGCTGTTCGCGGTGCTCGCCGGGCTCTCCGACGACCCGGCGTTCCTCGGCTACCCCTACCCGCTCGCCCGCGTCCACCAGGTCGTGTGCCTGCCCGGCCACCTGCTCGCCGACCTCCGCCGCGACCTGCGCGAGGCGCTGCTGCGCGAGGGACTGGACGAGGACGACGTCGACCTGGTGCTGCGCGACTTCCACCTGACCCTGAACGCCTGACCGACCACGAAGGCCTCACCGATCACCACCGCCCGACCGACCACCACCGCCCGACCGACCACCACCACCCGACCAACCACCACCCGACCAACCACCACCACCCGACCAACCACCAACGAACGCCCAACCAGTCATCAACGCCCAACCAGTCACCAACGCCTGACCGACCACGAGGGCCCAGCCCATGCCCGACCAGCACCCCGGCTACAAGGGCCGCATCTTCGGCCGCTCCGTGCTCGACGTCCGCTTCCGGGCCTTCTACGGCGAGGACCTGTTCCTGGGCGAGCTGCTCGTCGGCGCCGACGGCGAGCGGGACCGGCGCTACCTGTTCCGGGTCACCGACGTCGCCTACGGCTCGGAGTCGTCCGACGAGGGCTGGGCGGAGCGGACCGCCGGCGGCCTGATGGCCATGGACCAGGTCGGGGAGCCGACCGGCATGCGCGACGTGGAGCGGCGGCTGTACAAGGTCGCCAAGGTGTCGAGCCTCGGCTACGTCGGCGCCGACAAGAGCTTCCACAAGCCCAAGAGCCTCCCGGCCCAGTTCGGCGAGGTGACCGCGCCCACCGAGGCCGACCTCGCGTTCCTGCGCGAGAAGATGGGCGACGTCGAGATCGGCCGGCTGCGCTCGGGCGAGGACACCATCGACCTGCCGGTCGGGATCCGCGGCGAGACCCTGCCCAGCCACGTCGGCGTGTTCGCCACCACCGGCATGGGCAAGTCGAACCTCATGAAGGTGCTGGCCGGGCAGCTCCTGGCCGCCCGCGGCCGCTACGCCCTGCTGCTGTTCGACCCGCACGGCGAGTACCTGGAGGGCGGCACCGGCCGCAAAGGCCTCGCCCACCACCCGTTCGCGGACGAGCGCCTGCGGGTCTACTCCCCGAACCCGCGCGCCGGCCAGGGCAACCTGCTGCGGCTGTCGCTCGCCGAGCTGAGCGTGGACGACCTGCGCACCGCGTGGAAGTTCACCGGCCCGCAGTCCGAGGCGCTCGAGAGCGCCCACGCCCTGCTCGGCGACAAGGGCGTGTGGCTGCGTCGCCTGGCCGAGGAGGAACCCGAGGACCTCAAGGACGCCGAGCTCGGCCGGCACGCCCTGGCCACCATCCAGGTGCTCGCGCGGCGGGCCAAGCGGATCGTGCGCCTGCCGCTGATGACCGAGGACCCGAGCCAGTCGCTGACCGGCAAGGTCCTCGGCGACCTGGCCGACGGCAAAGTGGTGCTGGTCGACACCAGCGGGCTCGAGGCGGTGGAGGAGACGCTGGTCGCGTCGCTGCTCACCCGGAGCCTGCTGACCGAGCGGGCCGACGCCTACCGCAGCGACCGGGACCGGTTCGGGCTGCTGCCACGCACGCTGGTCGCGCTCGAGGAGGCCCAGCGGGTGCTCACCCGCCTCGACGACGCCGAGTTCAACGTGTTCCCCCGGCTGGCCCGGGAGGGCCGCAAGTTCAACGTCGGGCTGTGCGCGGTCACCCAGCAGCCCAAGCTGATCGACGCCGAGCTGCTCAGCCAGTTCAACACCTACTTCGTGCTCGGCCTGGCCGACGAGCGCGACCGCAACATCCTGCGCTCGTCGTCCAAGCAGGACCTGTCCGACCTCGGCCCGGAGATCCAGACCCTGATGCCAGGGGAGGCGCTGGTGACCAACCCGGAGGCGCCGTTCGCGCTGCCCACCCGGGTCCACCTGTACGAGGAGTGGCTGGCCACGGTGCCCCACCCGGAAGCGGCCCGGCCCCGGCCGGTCGGCGCGATGCAGGGCTTCTACGACTGATGGCCCGCGTCTGATGGCCCGCGTCGTCGCGATCTCCGACGCCCACCTGGGACGCTCGCACTACCAGGCGGTCGACGCGCACGGCCTGAACCAGCGGGAGGCCGACTTCGCGGCCGCCTGGCACCGGGCGGTGGACGCCGCGCTCGGGCTCGACCCGGACGCGGTGCTGGTGCTCGGGGACCTGTTCGACGCGCCCCGCCCGACCTACCGGGCGTTCCGCGAGGGGGCCAGGGGCCTGCGCCGGCTGGCCGACTCCGGCGTGCCAACGCTGGCCATCTCCGGCAACCACGACACCCCGCGGCTGCGCGAGTCGGGCTCGCCGTACGCGGTGCTGGCCGACGCGTTCCCGGCCCTGGCGTTCGCCTACCGGGGCGCCCACGAGGCGGTCGACCTGCTGGCGGGGCTGCGTGTCCACGCGGTCCCCCAGTGCGGCAGCCCCGAGGAGCAGAAGCAGCAGATCGCGGCGGCCGCCCGGGCGCGCAGCACCGACCACCTGAACGTGCTCGTCACCCACGTCGCGGTCACGGTGCTGTCGAGCCGCTACAGCTACGGCGACGTGAACGAGCACGAGGTCGACCTGGCCGACCTCGACCCCGGGTTCGACCAGATCCTGCTCGGCCACTTCCACAACCACGCCAAGGTCGCCCCGAACGCCTGGTACCCGGGGTCGACCGACACGTTCAGCTTCAAGGACCTCCCCAAGGGCGACGAGCCGGCCGTGAAGGGCGTGCTCAGCCTGGACACCACCTCGGGCGCGGTCCGCCACCACCCGGTGCCTGGCGGGCGGCCGCTGCAGACCTTCCAGCTCGACGCGTTCGGCATGGACGTGTCCGAGGTGTACGAGGCGATCGCCGGGCTGGCCCCGCCGGCGGGGGCGGACGGGGCGGTGGTGCGCGTGTTCGTCAACCAGGCCCGGGCCGAGGTGCGCCGCCTGCTCGACCGGCGGGTGGTCGGCGAGACGTTCGCGGGCGCCCTGCACGTGGCCGTGCACGTGGAGGAGGCCCAGGGCGAGGGCGCCGCCCAGGTCGGGGCCGAGCCGGTCGCCAGCCTCGCCGACGAGTGGGACCGCTACCTGGCCAGCGTGCCGATCGAGGGCTACGACCGGGAGCGGCTGGCCGACATGGGCCGCGGCTTCCTCGAGCGCGCCGAGGAGGAGGAGGCGCGCTAGATGCATCTGCGCTCGCTGTCGCTGCGCAACTACCGGCTCTACCGGGCCGTCGACCTGGAGTTCCCCGACGGCCTGGTCGGCATCTACGGCCCGAACGGGGCTGGCAAGTCGACCCTCATCGAGGGTGTCCGGTTCGCCCTGTACGGCGGCTCGCGGACCGACAAGGCCGAGCTGCGCTCGGCCGGGGTCCGCGAGGACCTGCGCGTCGAACTGGTCTTCGAGCACGAGGGCAACTCCTACGACGTGCGGCGGCGGCTGAAGGGGCAGAACCTCACCCCCGAGGTCGAGGTGTACCGCAACGGGCAGCTGGCGGTGCAGTCGGCCCGGGAGGCCAACGGGTTCCTGGCACGGGTGCTCGGCATGGACCAGCGCGCCTTCCTCGCGTCGGTCTGCGCCCAGCAGAAGGAGCTGACCGCGTTCGCCACCATGCAGGCCAACGACCGGCGCAAGCTGGTCCTGGACCTGCTCGGCGTCAGCCCGATCGAGCGTGCCCTGGCCCGGGTGCGCGACGAGGCCAGGGACCGGCGCAAGACCGCCGAGGGGGCCCGGGCCCAGCTCCCCGACCTGGACGCCCTCGAGGCGGCCGCCAAGGGCGCCGCCGACGAGCTGGCCGCGGCCGAAGAGGCAGAGCGGGCCGCCGCCGAGGCCGAAGCGGTGGCCGCGGCCGTCCTGACCGGCGCGGAGGCGGCCGCGGCCGAGGCAGAGCGGGCCGCCGCCGCCCTGGCCGAGCTCCGCAACCGGGCCGGCCTGGCCCGGGCCGAGGCGGCCACCAGCCGGCAGGAGGCCGACCGGCACGAGTTGCGCGCGGCCGCCGCCGACGCGCTCGAGCCGGAGATCCGGGCCGCCGAGGCCGAGGCGGCCGGGCTGGCCGAGGCGGCCGCGCCGCTGCAGGCGCTCGAGCGGGCCCGGGAGGTCCACGCCGAGCGGCTGGCCCTGGCCCGCGCCCTCGACGACGCCCACCGCCGCGAGCGCACCGCCGCCGACGCGCTGGCCCGGGCCACCCGGGAGGCGCAGGGCACCGCCGAGCTGGTCGCGGCCCGGGTCAGCCTCGAGGCCGAGCAGGAAGGCATCGACGCCGAGCTCGAGGCCGCGCGCGAGCGCCACGCCGAGCTGAGCGGCGCCCTGGGGGCCGCGGCGGCAACCCTTGCCGCGGCCAGGGAGGCGGTCGAGGCGGGCGCCGCCCTGGACCCGGGTGCGCCCTGCCCGACCTGCGGGCAGCTGCTCGGGGAGCGCCACGCCGACCTGCGCCGGCACCGGGCCGAGGAGCTGGACGTGGCCGCGGCCGCCCATGCCAGGGCGGCTGTGGCCGTGGACGAGTCCAAGGCGGCCGGGATCGCGCTCGCGGCCAGGCAGAAGACCCTGGCCGCGGAGCTCAAGCAGGCGAGAGAGGCCGAGCGGCGGGCCGAGCGGGCCGCCGCGCTGGTCGAGTCGGCCGAGGCGGCCCTGGCCGCCGCCCGGGAGGACGCCCAGGCCAGGCAGGCCGCGCTCGACCGCTGCCCCGACCCTGGCTTCGACCAGGCGGCCTGGGAGCGCTGCCGGCAGGCCGCGGCCCGCCGCGACGAGGTCGCCGCCGCCCTTGCCGGGCTGCGGGCCCGGCGTGACCAGGCCGGGGCGGACCGGGACGCGGCCAAGCAGGCGCTCGCGCGGGCCGACGAGGCCGACGGCCGGGCCGCGGCCCTGGACGCCGAGGCGGCCCCGCTCGGCGACGCCGACACGGTGCTGGCCCTGGCCCGGGAGCGGCAGCGCGCCGCCGGCCGACAGCAGACCCTGGCCCACGGCGCCCACCAGCAGGCCGTGGCGGCGCTGGCCGGCGCCCGCCGGCGCGAGGCCGACCAGGCGTCGGCGCTGGCCGCCGGCCGCGAGCGGCACGAGCGGGTCGCCGCGCTCGAGGAGGAGGCCGGCTACCTGGCCCGGCTGGTCGACCTGGTGGTGGCGTTCCGGCTGCACCTGGTCTCCCGGCTCGGACGCCGGCTGTCGGCCGAGGCGGCCGGGCTGTTCACCGAGCTGACCGACAGCGAGTACCAGGACCTGGTGGTCGACCCGGAGGACTACTCGATCCGCATCGCCGACGCGGGGGTCGAGTACGAGCTGTCCCGCTTCTCCGGCTCCGAGAACGACCTCGCCAGCCTCTCCCTGCGGGTCGCGGTGAGCCTGGTCATCGCCGAGGGCGCCGGCGAGCTCGGCGTGCTCGTCCTCGACGAGGTGCTCGGCGCCCTCGACCGGGACCGGCGCGAGCGCATGCTGGCCGCGCTCACCACCTTGCAGGGCCGCTTCCGCCAGGTGCTCCTGGTCACCCACAACGACGAGGTCAAGGACCTGCTCCCGGCTGCGATCGAGGTTCGCAAGGGCCCCTACAGGACCGCGACGGCGACCGTGCTGAGCTGACCCGGCCGGCCGGCCCCGGCCGCCCCGCCCGCCATTGACTTGCCCCGCGACCTCGGCCGATACTGCGCCGACCCTGGGGGCCGGGCCGGCCGGGGACTCGGCAGAGCGGGGCAGGCGGACCGCGCGGCCAGACCCAGCGGCACGGGCGGGTCAGCCGGTCCGCCGCTTGGCGCTTCGTCCACCTGCGGGCCGCACGCGGCCAGCCCGCCGCCTTGCGCGCAGGGTGCAACATGTCGTCACCCTGGGGAACAACCGCCGGTCCGGAGCTGTTTAGGGAGGACTGCACGGACGAGGACAGCCACGCCGCGACCGGCAGCACACCGGCGCACGGGCGGCCGGCGCAACCGATGGAAAGGAACCATGAAGGTGCCAGAGGACGAGGAAGAAGAGACGCAGGTCGAGGCCTCGCTCGAAGAACTGATCGCGAAGAAGGCCGACCGGCCCTCGGTCGGCGAGGAAGAGGACGACGACGACTCGCTGCTCACCCTCGGGCGTGACGAGGCCCGCGAGTCGCTGACCACCAAGGTGCTCCCGGTCCAGCAGAACGAGTTCGTCTGCAAGAGCTGCTTCCTGGTGAAGCACCGCAGCCAGCTCGCCGACCGCCGGCGCGAGCTGTGCCGCGACTGCGCGTGACCGCAGCCGCGTCCGGCGGGCCCGGGACGGGTGCCACCGACGCGCCGCCCCGGGCTCCTGGCGCGGCCGTCCGGCGGGGCATGCGCCTGGCTGCGGCGGTCACGACCGGGCTCGGCCTGGTGCTCGCGTTCCCAGGACCCGACCTCGGTCCGGTCGCCTTCGTCGCCCTGGTCCCGCTGCTGGTCGCCGTCGAGACCATGCGGCCCCGGGTCGCCGCCGGGCTCGGCCTGCTCGCGGGCCTCGTGTTCTTCGGCGTGCACCTGCGCTGGATCGAGGTGTTCGGCAACCTGGCCTGGGCGTCGCTCAGCATCGCCCAGGCGCTGTTCGTGGCCGCGTTCTTCGCCCTGGTCCCCGCGACCAGGCGCCTGGGCGGGTGGCGGGTGGCGCTCCTGCCCGCCTGCTGGGCGGCGCTCGAGCTGGCCCGCGCCCACGGCCCCCTCGGCGGCTTCCCGTGGGGGGTCCTCGGCCTGAGCCAGCACGACGGCGGGCCGCTGCTCCCGCTCGCCCGGGTGGTCGGCGCCTACGGGCTGTCCGCGGTGATCGTGGCGGTCAACCTGGCCCTGGCCATGGCCGTGCGGACGGCCCTCGGGGCCGGCCGTCGTGAGACGCGCCAGGCCGGGGCACCGGCCGACGCTCCGTGGCGGCGACCGGCCGTCGCGCTGGCCTGGGTCGTGCTCGCGGCCGCGCTGCCGCTGGCGGGCCTGGCCGCCCCCGCGGCTCCGCCGGTCGACGGTCCCAGCCTCGACGTGGTCGCCGTGCAGGGCAACGTGCCTGGGCGCGGCCGCGCCGACCGCCTCGGCCAGGAGGCGCTCGCCGACGCCGAGACCTTCGCCAACCACGTCGCCGCCACCACCCGCCTGGCCGACGACCGGCCACCGCCCGACCTGGTCGTGTGGGGCGAGGGGGCGGTCAACGACGACCCGTTCGCCCACCCCGCGCTGCTGGAGGGGATCCGCGAGGCGGCCGGCGCCGCCGGCGCGCCCCTGCTCCTCGGCGCCAGCACCGACGTGCCTCCCGACCGGGTCGCCAACGAGGCGCTGCTGTTCACCTCCGGCGGGGTGCTCGCCGACCGCTACGTCAAGCGCCGCCTGGTGCCGTTCGGCGAGTACGTGCCCGGCGGGGCAACCATGCGCCGGCTCCTGCCCGTGACCAACGAGGCCGGGCGCGACCGGGCGCCCGGCCGGCGGCTCGAGCCGATGATGGTCGACGGGATCCGGTTCGGCACGATCATCTGCTGGGAGTCGGCCTACGCCGAGGACCCCCGCCGGCTGGCCAGGGACGGCGCCCGCTTCCTGGTGGTGCTGACCAACAACTCCTCCTGGGGGCTGGCGCCCGGCTCCCGCCAGCACCTGGCCACCAGCCAGCTCCGCGCGGTCGAGACCGGCCGGACCGTCGTGCACGCGGCCGTCTCGGGGATCAGCGCCGTGGTCGGCCCGGACGGCGTCGCGCGCCAGCGGACCGGCCTGTACGAGGCCGCGACGGTCCGGGCGGCGGTCGCGCCCCGGTCGGGCCTGACCGTCTACACGCGCTTCGGCCGCCTGGTCGAGGCGGTGCTGCTTGGGCTCGCGGTGGCCACCCTGGCCGCGGTCGCCCTGACTGGCCAGCGGGTCGGCGTGCCATCCGATACCGGGCGGGCCGTGCCCGGCCCGCAGCCTGCAGCCTCGCGAGGTGGCCCTTGAAGGCACTGGTCGTCATCCCGACCTACAACGAAGCCGACTCGATCGAGGAGGTCCTCGACCGGGTGCTCGCCGTCGAAGCCCGGGTCGACGTGCTGGTGGTCGACGACGGCAGCCCGGACGGCACCGCCAAGCTGGTCGCGGCCCACTCCGGCGGCGAGCCGCGTGTGCAGCTGCTGGAACGCGACGCCAAGCAGGGGCTGGGAGCCGCCTACCGGGCCGGGTTCGCCTGGGGTCTGGCGCGCGGCTACGACGCGCTGGTCGAGATGGACGCCGACCTGTCCCACCCGCCCGAGCGCCTGCCCGCGCTGCTCGACGCGCTCGCCGGCGCCGACCTCGCGATCGGGTCGCGCTACGTCCCCGGCGGCCGCACGGTCAACTGGTCGAAGCTGCGCGAGGCGATCTCCCGAGGCGGCAACGCCTACGTCCGGCTCGCCCTGGGCGTGCCGGTCCACGACGTCACCGCCGGCTACCGGGCCTACCGGCGCGAGGTGCTCGAGGCGCTGCCCGTGGAGGCGGTGCAGTCCAACGGCTACTGCTTCCAGGTCGAGATGGCCCACCGCACCTGGCAGGAGGGGTTCCGGGTGGTGGAGCTGCCGATCACCTTCACCGAGCGGGTCACCGGCGTCTCCAAGATGAGCAAGCAGATCGTTGCCGAGGCGCTGTGGCGGGTGACCGTCTGGGCCGTCACCGGCGGCCGCCGGCGCCGCCGCGCCCGCCACCCCGCGAGCGTGGCGTAGGGCAGGTCGGGCCGGGACCAGCATGACGTGTCCGGGCCAGGGCCCGGGCCCGCACCGCCGGCCCGTCCATTGCGCGGCCGGGTTCCTGGCCGGCGTCGAGCGGCCATGGACACCCTCCCCCGGGGCTGGGCGGCCATGGGCACCCTGCCCGGCTGGGGCCCTACCCGAGCTGGCCGGCGCCCAGGGCGGCGGCGGCCCGGCCGGTGTCGAAGGCCCCCGCGAACCCGTTGGCCACAAGCGCGGCCAGCTCCCGGCCGCCGAGCTCCTGGGCCCCGGCGACCACGGCCAGCTCGGAGGAGAGGTCGTTGGCGAACAGGGTCCGGTCGTCGGTGTTCAGGCACGCCCTGGCCCCGGCCGCGAGCAGCCGGCCGACCGGGTGGTCGGCGAGGGAGGCCATCTCGGCCGGGGTGCGGGTCCAGTAGTTCGACCGCGGGCACATCTCCAGCACCACGCCGCGCTCAACCACTTCGGCCAGCAGGTCGGGGTCGTCGGCCAGGCTGGTCGCATGCCCGATCCGCTCGGCGCCGTAGCGGTCCAGCGCGGTGCGGATGGCGGCCGGGGGCTCGGCCTCGCCGGCGTGGACGGTCACCCGGAGGCCGGCGTCGGCGGCCCGGGCGAACAGGCGCGCGTGCGCGTCCACCCAGTCCGGGGAGCGCCCTTCGACCGGGCCCGCCAGGTCGACCGCGACCACCCCGGCGTCGGTCCGCCGGATCGCCGCGTCGACCACCGGGGCGTTCCACTCCGGGCCGACCCCGCCCATGAGGCAGGCGATCAGCCGGACCCGGGTGCCGGTGGCCGCCTCGGCCGCGGCCGCGGCCGCGCCGGCGGTGGCGAGCACGTCGTCGATGCCGAGGCCCTGCCGGGTGTTCAGGCGGGGGCAGAAGCGTAGCTCGGCGTAGACCACCCCGTCGGCGGCCAGGTCCTCGACCAGCTCCCTGGTGACCCGGGCCAGGTGCTCCCGGGTCTGCAGCAGGGGCAGCAGCAGCTCGAAGCCGGCCAGCGCCTCGGCCAGGCCGGCCCGCCTGGCCACCCGCACCCGGTCCATGGCGGCGCCGGCCGGGGCGTCGGCCGGGACCAGCCCGAGCGAGCGGGCCAGCTCCTCGACCGTGGCCGGCCGCAGCGAGCCGTCGAGGTGGAGGTGCAGCTCAGCCTTTGGCAGCCGGCGCAGCGAGTCGGGGGTCGGGGGCGGAGCCGGCACGGGTCCTCCTGGCGGTGGCTCGAGCGTCGTGACGGGATCCTCCCGCCAGACGGGACCGGGCTGGTGGCGTGGCGGGATCCTCCCACCGAGCGGGACCGGGTGGTGGCGTAACGGGATCCTCCCACCAAGGGGACCGGGGTGGTGGCGTAACCTGCAGGGCCCAGGGCCCGCTCGACGTGTGCGCACTGAGCGACCGATCCGGCGGCACGCAGCCAGCGACGAGGCCACCCTGGCCTGAGCGCCTGGCGGCAGGCGGGTAGAATGCGGGCGGTTCGGCGGGTCCGTCTTGACATGCCGCTTACACGCGATCGGTGAGAGTGGGCGTCCGAGGTCCGGGCACCGCCGCACCCGGCCGCCGGATCGCGTGTCGGGAGCCGCCCGATGACCTTCGCCAACCCTGTCCTGCTCGCCGGGCTGCTGCTCGTTCCCCTTGTCGTGCTCGCCCTGGTACTCGCGCGGCGACGCCGTGCGCGCTACGCCGTGCGCTACCCCGCCCTCGACGTGCTGGCCGGGGTGGTCGCCCGCACCCACCGCTGGCGCCGGCACCTGCCGGCGGCGCTGTTCCTGCTCGCGCTCACGGTCCTGCTGCTCGGCGCGGCCCGGCCCATGGCCCGGGTGCCGGTCCCCCGCGACCAGGCGACGGTGCTGCTGGTGGTCGACGTGTCCGGGTCGATGAACGCCGACGACGTCGACCCGACCCGGCTCGACGCGGCCCGCGCGGCGGCCGGGCGCTTCCTCGACCGGCTGCCCGACCGCTTCCAGGTCGGGCTGGTCACGTTCTCGAGCGACGCCCAGACGCTCGTCCAGCCGACCACCGACCGGCAAGCGGTCCGCCTGGCCCTCGAGACGTTGCAGGCCAACGGGGGGACTGCCATGGGCGACGGGCTCGCCCGCGCGCTCGACAGCATCGAGACCCTGCGCCAGGCCGGCGGGGGAGAGCAGCCCGGGGCGGCTCCGCCACCCGGGACGGCCCGGGACGGCCCCCCAGCGGTCGCGCTGCTGTTGTCGGACGGCGCCAACTCGGCCGGGGGCGACCCGCTCGTCCAGGCCGACCGCGCCCGCGCCCTCGGCGTGCCCGTCTACACGATCGCGCTCGGCACCAGGGACGGGGTGCTGCGCACCCCCGACCCGTTCGGCGGCGTCAGCTCCCGGCCCGTCCCGCCCGACGAGCAGACCCTGGCCCGCATCGCCGAGACCAGCGGCGGGCGCGCCTTCCTGGCGGCGTCCAGCCGCAACCTCGCCGCGGTGTACGACAGCCTCGGCTCCCGCATCGGCTACCGCGTCGAGGAGCACGAGGTGACCGTCGCCTTCGCCGTGGCCGCGCTGGTGCTGCTCGGCGCGGCCGGCCTGCTGTGGACCCGCTCGACCGCCCGCCTCCCGTGACCCCAGACCGCAAGGAGCCTCGCGTGCCCGACGACCGCCTCGCGCCCGCCACCGCCTTGGACGCGGCCCTGGCCGAGATCAAGCGCGTCATCGTCGGCCAGGAGCGGCTCCTCCGCATGGTGCTCGAGGCCGTGCCGGCGCCCCGGACCGAGCTCGCCCGGGAGGCGAGCGCATGAAGTTCGAGTGGCCCGGGCTGCTGTGGGCGGTCCTGCTGGCCCCCGTCGCGGTCGTGCTGTGGCTGCGGGGGGAGCGGGGCCGCGCCCGCCGCGCCGCCGACTTCGGCAACCCGGCCCTGCTGCCCGGCGTGCTCACCGCCCGCCCGGGCTGGCGCCGGGTCGTCCCCGCCCTGCTCTACCTGCTCGCCACCGCGGTGCTGCTGGTCGCGCTGGCCCGCCCGGAGGCGGTCGCCCGGGTGCCCCGGGACGAGGCCACAGTCATGCTCGCGATCGACACGTCCTCGTCGATGCTCGCCCGCGACGTGGAGCCCAGCCGCATCCTCGCCGCCCGCCACGCGGTCGACGGCTTCCTCGACCAGCTCCCCGCCCGCATCCAGGTCGGCCTGGTCACCTTCGCGGCCACCGCCCGGGTGGAGTCCCGCCCGACCACCGACCGGGCCGCGATCAGCGAGGCGCTGGCCAGGGCGCCGGTGCGCCCAGGCACCGCCATCGGCGACGGGCTGCAGCGCGCGCTGGAGGTCAGCCGTGGCCCGGCCGGGCAAGCGGCGGGGGAGCGGCCGCCCACCGCGGTGCTGCTCATGTCCGACGGCCTGTCCTCCGGCGGGCTCGCGCCTCTGGCAGCCGCCGAGCAGGCCAGGCGCGAGGGCGTCCCGGTCTTCACCGTCGCCCTGGGCAGCCCCGGGGCCGTGCTCAAGCAGCCCGACGGCTCGGTCGTGCCGCTCGCGCCCGACGAGTCGACCCTGCGGCAGATGGCCGAGCTGACCGGCGGGCAGTTCCTCACCGCCACCACCCGCGACGCCCTCGCCGCGGTCTACCGCAACCTCGGCTCGCGCCTGGCCTACGTCCCGGAGGACCGCGAGCTGACCTCGATGTTCCTCGGCGGCGCGGCCGCCCTGCTCCTGCTCGGCGCCGCCACCTCGATCGTCTGGTTCCGCCGCCTGCCATGAGCCCCGCCCGCCCGGCACGGCCGCTGACCCGAACATCCTCGTGGAAGCCCGCCCGGGATGGCTGCCGCGGCGCCCGACCCGCCTGCTTCGGCGGGGGCAAGCCGGGGCACTCCTCACGAAGCCGTCGCACCCCGCGCGAAAGGGGCCCCATGATCCCGATCCACGGCCGGAGGCTCGGCCGCACCCTGCCCGTCGCCCTGGCGCTCGCCGCCATGCTGGGGGCCTGCACGACGAGCACCGACCAGTCCAGCGCAGACACGCGGCCGCCGGCCGCGCAGGCGACCAGGCTCGGGCAGGTCACCGTACCCGGGCAGGGCCCGGACGGGGCGATCCCGCGCCTGGTCAGGCAGGTCCAGCCGTCGGTCGTCAGCGTCGCCACCGGGAACGGCGAGGGCAGCGGGGTGGTGTGGTCCGACGACGGGGTGATCGTCACCAACGAGCACGTCGTGCGGGGCGCCCAGCAGGCGGAGGTCTCCTTCGCCAGCGGCCAGCGGAGCGCCGCCCGGGTGCTGGCCGTCGACGCCGTCACCGACCTGGCCGTGCTGCGGACCGAGCGCAAGGGCCTGCCGCCCGCCCGCTTCGCCAACCGCCAGGCCGTGGTCGGCGAGCTGGCCCTCGCGATGGGCAACCCGCTGGGGTTCGAGAACTCGGTGACCGCCGGGATCATCAGCGGGCTCAACCGGGAGATCCCCGGCTCGGCCCAGCAAGGGCAGTCGCTGGTCGACCTCGTCCAGACCGACGCCGCGATCTCGCCGGGCAACTCGGGCGGCGCGCTGGTGGCTGCCGACGGGACGATCCTCGGGATCAACGAGGCATACATCCCGCCCAACGCGGGCGCGGTCTCGATCGGGTTCGCGATCCCGGCGCCCACCGTGACCAGCGTGGTCAAGCAGCTCCTCGAGAACGGCCGGGCCCGCCACGCGTACGCCGGCCTCACACCGGTCACCCTCACCCCCGAGATCGCCGAGCAGTTCGGGATCGGCCGTACCACCGGCGCGATCGTCGTCCGGGTGGCGCCTGGCGCCCCGGCTGACCGTGCCGGCATCCAGCCGGGCGACGTGATCGTCGCCGCCGACGGCCGCGAGGTGCGCACCGCCGAGGACTTCCTCGCCGTGCTCCGCGCCAAGAAACCCGGCGACCAGCTCGAGCTGACCGTGGTGCGCAACGGGCAGGAGCGGCGGGTCACCCTCAAGCTGGCCGAGCGGCCGAGCTGACCCGGGGGCCCGGGACCCAGGAGAAGCTCTCTACTTCCTCTGACCTGTCAGTTCAGGCCGTCGCGGAGCACCGCGACGATCACCCGGAGGATGAGGACGGTCCCGCAGAAGAGCCCGAAGTAGCCGAAGAACTGGAACAGTGAGGTGTCGCCGGTGAACGGCGGTCCTCCCCGGGTGCCCAGGAGCATGACGGAGAGCACGCTGACCACCCCAACGCCCAGCATCGTTAGGCGGGCCCGCCTCGGGCGGCGCTGAGCGCAGGCGATCCCGCTGACCTGACCGCAGGGGACCGTGAACGGTGTCAGAGGCGCCGTCTGCCGGGTGCGTACCTGCCGACGACGACGGCCACGCCGACAGCGGCCAAGGCGATCTGGATGAAGAGTTCGATCCAGTCGATCCCCGGGTGCCCCCGACGCCGACAGCGTCGGCCAGCAGCGTCCCAACGATGGCAGCGACGATGCCGATTACGATCGTGAGCCAGATCGGAATGACCTGCCGGCCTGGGAGCACCAGCCGGCCGAGGCACCGATGATCAGCCCGACGATGACGCCGGTGACGTCACCTTGTCGCCGGTACCAGGGGCCTCCTTGTCATGTCACCTTCGCTCCCAAGCCAGCTACTCACCTGATCAACCCGAACCAGTTCTCAAGCACTCGCTTGAAGTCATGGGCTACGCGGCCATCCTCCTCGCCGGGATCTGGGCGGCCACGGCGACCATGGAGCTCCGCTGCCGCGCCCAGGTGCCCTACGACGCGTCGCTGCCCCTGGTGGCCGGGCTCACCGGCGCCCCCCGCGGGCGCCGGGTGCGCAGCTGGGCCCGGCTGCTGCTGCCCGACGGCCGGGTCGGTGCCGAGGCCACCGAGCTGCTGATTGTCAAGGCTAACCCCTTCGAAGTAGAGTCCGGCCCGTGGACGCCGGAGCATGTGTGACCTTGCCCTGGGGCATCTACGCCCGGCTGTCGGACGACAAGGGCGCCGAGCAGTCCGCGACCGGCCGGCAGATCGCGGACTGTCGGAGGCTCGCCGCCGACCGGGGCCTGGTCGTGGCCGAGGCCCACATCTACGAGGACATCGACCTGTCGGCGTTCAAGCAGGTGCGCCGGCCGGAGTTCGAGCGGCTGCTCGACGACCTGGACGCCGGCCTCCTCGCCGGCGTGATCTGCTGGAAGCTCGACCGGCTGACCCGGTCGCACCGGGACTTCGAGCGGCTGTGGGAGATCATGGAGCGACGCGGCGCGAAGCTCGTCAGCCTCCACGAGCAGTTCGACACCAGCACGCCGGCGGGGGAGTTCACCCTCCGGATGATGGTCGGCATGGCGCGCATGGAGTCGCAGAACATCGCGCTGCGGCTGCGCTCCAGGCTGGCCGAGAAGCGCGAGGCCGGCCAGCCGCACGCCGGCGGCAACCGGCCCTACGGCTACCGTGCCGACTTCGTCACGGTCGACCAGGACGAGGCGGCTGTCCTGCGCGAGGCGGCCAGTAGGTTGCTCGCCGGCGAGACCCTCCGCGAGGTCACCAAGGACCTCAACCGGCGGGGACTGCTGTCCTCGACCGGCAAGCCCTGGTCGCCGGGGACGCTCCGCCGGACGCTCGCCAGTCCCCGCCTGGCCGGCCTCCGAGTCCACTGGCGCCGCGAGCCCGCGCCGACCGGCAAGAGCCGGCGACTCGCCGAGGTCGTCGGTCCGGGAACCTGGGAGGCGATCCTCGACCAGGAGACCCACCAGGCCCTCGTCGCGCTGTTCGAGGACCCGGCTCGGCGGTCGCAGACCCGGCAGCCGCGGGTCCATCTGCTGGCTGGGCTGCTGCGGTGCGGCCGCTGCGGCGGACCGATGTACGTGCAGTCGCACGGTCGCGGGCGGCCGAAGGACTACCGATGCCTGCCGCCGCCGGTTGGCCGCGGCTGCGGTGGCGTCAGCATCCTCGCCGGCCCGCTCGAGGAGCTCGTCACGCAGGCCGCCATCTCGGTGGTCGACGGCCCCGAGCTGGCGGCCACCGTCGCCGCCCAGGCCGACTGGGAGGCCGACTGGCAGGAAGCGGCGCGGCTGGCCGCCGACCAGGCGGCGCTGGAGGAGCTGTCCCGCATCCGGCCGGCGGAGACGCGGGGACGGAACCGGTTCGACCCCGCGCGAGTCCAATTCACGTGGCGGGTCTGAGCCGCGGTCACGGAGCATCCTGGCGATCCGCGCGAGCACGCCCGGATCGGTGATCCGGTCCGGAAGACCCTGCTGGCGGCGGGACTCGCGCACCAGGCGGGCCACGTCCTCCGGGTCGAGCGGGTGTGCGGCGTGAAGCTCCATACGTAGCCAAGGCAGCACCACAGCGGCGCGGCCACCAGGTCACTCGGAGGTCACTCAGGAGTCGAATCCGGAAGGCCGTACAATCGGGACGACTCGCGCAGGAGGGTTCAAGCGCGCCGTACCTGTGAACCATCGCCTTCGCAACCAGCGGCTTCGACGTGGCTGGTCGCTGGAGACCGCCGCCGAACGGCTGGACCAGCTCGCCCCCAGGGCTGGCGCCAAGCGCCTGGGCGTCACCGGCTCCACCTTCGGCAAGTGGGAGCGCGGCATCCATCAGCCGCGCGGCATCCACCGGGATTCGGCTTCGCGACCGTCGACGCCAACCCGACGACCCGGGCGTGGCTGGTCACACTGGAGGCCGAGGCGCACGCCCTGGCCGGCAACGAGGCGGCCAGCCTGCGGGCGCTCGACCAGGCCGAGACGATCGTGGGCGGTGCCGGCGAGGAGGATGCAGCTCGCCGACCGCGGGTGGCCTTCTTCGACCGTGCCCGCCTGGTGGGCGAGCGCGGCGTGGCCCTGGCCCGGCTGGGCAGGCCGGCGGACGCCCGGCAGGTTCTTGAGGCGGCGCTCGGGTCGCTCGACCCGGAGATGGTCAAGATCAGGCCGCGGCTGATCCGCCCGCAACATGCTGCTGTAGCGACGGGCCGGGGTTCGACCGCGACCCCGTGTCCCGACCTTGAGCTAGCATCCCCGCGAATCAACCACCACCAGGCGGCGGAGGATGAGAAGTGGCTATTGAGTGGGGGGCAATTGGGGGCATCACGCAGGGCGTGGCGCGTGTGGGTCACAAGGGTCGGGAACACTCGTCAACGGAGAGGATGGATGATGGGCAAGTACGTGCAGCTGGGCGCGGTGAAGACCTGGTACGACGAGCACGGCTCCGGTCAGCCGCTGGTGCTGTTGCATGGTGGGCTGGTCGACGCGCGGTGGTTCGAGCCCAACCTCGCACCGTTGGCGGAGCGGTTCCACGTCTACATACCCGAACGTCGTGGCCACGGACACACCCCAGACGTGCCAGGCCCGATCACCTACCAGCTGATGGCAGACGACACCATCGCCTTCCTCGACACGGTCGTCGGTGAGGCCGCCGACCTGGTCGGGCACAGCGACGGTGCGTTCGTGGCGATGCTGGTGGCGATGCAGCGACCCGAGCTGGTGAACCGGCTGGTGATGATCAGCGGCGGCTTCAACAAAAGCGGCGACGCAGACCCGGACATGGAATGGGACGTCGACCAGATTGCCCAGTTCCTCGGCCCCGCCTACGGCGAAGTGTCACCTGACGGCATCGACCACTTCAAAGTGGTGGCCACGAAGATCGGTGAAATGGCCGCCGTCGAACCCAACCTGCAAGCGTCCGAGTTGGCCAAGGTGACCCAGCGCGCCCTCGTGATGTTCTCCGACGACGACCTAGTGACCCTCACCCACACCGTGGAAATGTACGACGCCCTGCCGAACGCCGAGCTCGCCGTCGTCCCAGGCACTTCACACTTCCTCACCCAAGAAAAGCCCCACTTGGTCAACGCGATCGTGCTCGACTTCCTTACCAACGAACCCGTCCCCACCATCGCCGGCATCCGACGAGCACCAGCCGCACAGTAGCGATCTCGGTCGCGCACTTGCCGCCGCCGCCGAGCAGGCAGAGGCCGAGGCGCGGTCGTCGGCCGGCCCATGAGCTGAACGCCGGGCGCCGGCGTGGCCCCGGGCAGCCAGTCAACCGGCAATGGGCGTGGCGTGGGGACCTGCGCTGTGGCGGGGTGCCGCACATTGCCGGTTGACTGGCGGGTCGGCCTGCGCTGGCGGGGCCTCGATGGTCAGGGCGAGCTGCTGGCTAGCCAGCGAGGAGCGAGGGGGGAGGCTCGCCGCCTCCCCCCTCGACCCCCCTCCGCTCGACGGCGAGGACCTGGACGTTGCCGAATCGGCGGCGGAGCATGCGCAGGGCGGCGAGCTGGTCGCGGTCAACGGTCGGCGTCACGCTCGGCCCGCTCCCGCGCGTTCCACGCCTCCGGGTCGCGGTCGTACTCGTCGGCCAGGGCGGCAGCTTGCGTCAGGACGCCGGCCAGCCCGCGGAGCGCCTTCGAACTCCCTTTCAGGAGGAGCTGGCCGTCGTACACCAGGGCGTCGGTACCGAGCGCACCGAGCGGCGTGGCCTTGCTGATGGTGGCGCGCATCTCGTCGAGCTCGCCGACGTGGACGGTGACACGGGGCGTCAGGACGCCTCCTGGTGGCAGACGGGGCAGCGCCGGCGGGCGGCGCGCCGCTCGCAGCGCTGCTGGGTCCGGGCGCTGGTGAGCTGGAAGCCGCACGTGGGGCACGAGGCGATCCACACGCCGGCGAGCAGGTGCAGGGCCGGCTCTGGTGCGGGGTCAGGGTCCAGGCCGGGCCGGTCCAGGCCGGGGCTCACGGCCGTGGGAGACTTGGCGTGCATCAGGGACTCCTCCTGGTGCCGGGCCCGGGGCGTGTGCGCGCTGCCGGGCCGCTGACTGGTGGTGGCCGGCCCGGGGCTCTCCTTCCCAGGGAGTTGGCACAACCGGGCCGGCCACGTGGATCAGGTCCTAGTTCGATGGACCACCCCCTTCCCGTGTCGTGCCGCACGTCGGGTCACGGTCGGCTCGGCACACCGGGCAGAAGCGCGAGGCGTGCTTGCGGTTCTTGAGCTGCCGCTCCAGCGCCCGCGTACCGGGCCAGGTCGCCGCCACCACGAAGCCGATGCCTCGGGCCTGGACGACCCGCACGATGGCGGCGCCGTTGCCGGCGGTCTGCACCGAGATCCGCTTGCCGCTCAGGTCGACGCCGATGTAGTGCTGCGTCATCGCCCGAGGGTTGGCCGGGTTGCCAATCGGCTCCAGGAAGTGCAGGAGGTACACCGTCCCCATCGCTCACGCCTCCCTCGCCTGCTGGTCGGGCCTGGTCCTCGCCCGCCCCGGGCGACCGCGTAGCTGCGGGCCGACTGGACGACGGCCGGGTCAAAGGGGGCCGAAGGCCATCCCGAAGGGACGCGAAGCGCCCTTGACGCGGGCGGCGGCCAGGTGGCGGCCCGGCCTGCAGGCAACCGGCCGGGCCAGCGGGGTGCAGGGGCCCCCGCTGGCAGCGAAGCGGGTAGGCCGGTCCTCACCGGCGGCCGTCCCCGTTGCCCTCGGCCCGGACCTGGGCGATCAGCTCGTACGCGCGGCGCCTTCCCACGCCGGTCGCCTCCCTGACTCGCTCGACGGTCACGTCCTGCCCGCCGGCGAGCAGCTCCCGCACGATCTGGCGGCTGCTCCGCTCGCCGGCGGCTTGTAGCTCACCTGGCTGTGCGGGTCGGGTGCGGTCCACCGGGGCACCCCCTTGGGGTTCCCCGGACCCCTCCGCACTCGCTGCCCGCGTCCGCAGCCGTCGCGCTTCGCTCATGACCAGCTCCAGGGCGGCCAGCAGCGCCGCAGGCGCCAGCGCGGCAATCGCGCCGACCAGCAGCGCGGTGAGCGTGCGGAGGGTGCGGGTGCTCATGCGCCGGTCACCGCGCACAGGAACTTGGGCCGGTTGTCCCACCGGCCGCGCCACAGCGACCACTGCTGGTCCGAGGGCTGCGGGAACCAGCGGATCGGCGGGGCTGTGCCGTGGTCCGGCACGCCGAAGTCGCGTGGTCCTCCGAAGTCGCCAGCCGCCGGCCGGGCGGCCGGCCAGGTCTGGTGCGGCCAGGCGTTGTTGGCGGGGCATCGTGCGCACATGCGGTCTCCTCATGCGGGTCGCTGCTCGGAGCGGTCGGGGTCGGGCAGGCTCGCCTGCTGCTGGCCGGCAGGGAGTGCGGAGTGCTCGCCGGCGACCAGCTCGACGGCGCGGGTGCACACGTCCGCGGCGATCGCGGTGCGGATGATCCGCGCCCGGGCGACCCGCCCGGCGGCGATCACGTGCGCCTCACCGGTGTGGGCGCCGCGGACCTGGTCCTGGTCCACGCGGCCGCGGGCGCGCATGGTGATCGTCTGCCGGCCGGTCAGGTCGCCGTCCTCGGCCTGCCAGGCGGCCTCTGCGACCCGCTCGGAGCCGGCCAGCGTCGCGAGCTCGGCCGGCTGCGGGCTACGGAAGGCGATCACCGCGGAGGCGGCCGCCAGCAGCCGGGCGCGCTCGTCCTCGTCCCCGAGCGCGATCGAGGACTGCGCGGCTAGCACCACGCCGGTCCCCGCGCCGCGGCCGCGCTCCAGCAGGTCGATCGCCGCGCGGCGGCCGCCCTGGATGGCGGAGAACTCGTCCACGACCAGCAGTGACGGCATCCCGGCGGGCTTGCGGGCCATGGTGAAGTGGCCCACGTCGCTGAGCAGGACCCGCAGGCAGGCGTCGGCGTCCAGGGTGGCGACCATGCTCGGCACGGTGATGACGACCAGGTCGGCGTCCTCGTGCGACCAGTCGCCGTCGAACGCAGGCCCGAGCGCGGCGACCAGGTTCGCGACCCGGAGCTGCACGTCGGCGAGGCGGTCCTTGAGGCCGCGCACGAGGCTCGTCTCGGCCTGCCGGCCCGACCAGGCGCGGGCGAGCGCGCCCGGGTCCAGGCGGGCGAGCAGCTCAGCGGTCGACCGGCACGGCGGGCCGGGCTGGCCGACCGCTGAGCTGCAGCGCGACGGTGGCGATCTCGCGGTAGTAGGCGGACTCCGGGGACCAGTCCCACACGTTGACGAGCCGATTCACGACCGCTGCGGGGGTGCCGCGCCAGATGTCCAGCGGCTCCTGCGGGAACAGCCGCACCCGCGCGTCCGGCCAAGCCGCCAGGTAGGCCGCGACGACCCCCCGCGCCAGCCCGTCGTGGCCGCCCTTGGCGTCCAGCACGACCAGGTGGCGGCGCTCCCGCGCAGCCAGGAACGACAGCCGCTCGATGCACTTCGTCTTGCCGGCTCCGGGGGCGCCTGCAAGGATCGTCGCCAGGCCGAGCTGCCCGGGCGGCGGGACGGTCAGCCCGCCACGCTGCCAGGTCGCGAGGTCGCCGCCGAGCGAGGTCCCAAGCGCGTCGGAGTCCGCCCGGACGGCCTCGCGGTCGGCGAGCCGGTGCGCTCTGCGGCGGGTGCGCTGCTCGGCGCGCTGCCGGCGGCGCTGCTCGGCCCGCTCGAACTCGGGCGCGACGACGCCGGCCGGCCGGCGGTTCATCCCGGCGGCCAGCAGCCCGGTGGGGATGGCCAGGGGCACCTGGGGCCACAGGAACGACCCGGGTGCGGGCAGGTGCAGCATCGGCTGGCCGAACTGCTGTGCCAGCGCCCACACGCCACCGGTCCCCGAGCGGCACCACGGCACCCCGGCTGGATGCTTGAAATCCTGCGACCCCGGCCGGCACCCCGGGGAGGTCGAATGCGCCGTGCCGGGGTCGCCAGCGCCGAAGGCGCTGCTTCCTCTTCCCCGTAGGGGATATGACCTGCGGTGATCCCGCGAAGCTGGCCCGGGCGAGGTATACGCGCCGCGCACACCCTACGAACAGGCTACGAACACCCGGCGAACACCTGCATACGAGGGCCTCCCTTCAGCGGCTTCGTGTGCCAGGCGTCCGGGTGTTCCAGCACCCGGGACGCCATGCGGTTCTATGGGGGTAGCGTCACCGACCGGCCTGCTGGTCACGCTGCCGGCCGACCTGGCCGACCGGGCCCGCCGCCTCTACGGCCCGATGGCCTGAGCGGCCGGGTGAAACGACGGCTGGAGGGCGCAAGGCAGGCTTCGTGCCGTGCGGACGGCAAGGGCTTGACGAAGCAACGGTTCTGGCACATCCTGCCGAAACGATTCGTCAAGTCGTTCGCGCGGGTGCCACCGATGCTTGCGTTGCGGGACGTCTCCGACGCCCACGGCGGCTACCGGACAGTGTCCCGGCTGCTGGACCTGCCAACGCCACCGACGGGCGTGTTCTGCTTCAACGACAAGATGGCCATGGGCGCCTACCAGGCGGCCGCCGAGCGGG
This sequence comes from Actinomycetes bacterium, assembly GCA_036000965.1. Lineage (NCBI taxonomy): Bacteria > Bacillati > Actinomycetota > Actinomycetes > Actinomycetes bacterium. The sequence continues at coordinate 18,476 of DASYUT010000285.1, read as the reverse complement.
GCCTGCGCGTCCCCGAGGACCTCTCGGTGGTCGGGTACGACGACCAGGAGCTGATCGCATCCTCACTGTCGCCGGGCTGACCACCGTCGCGCTCCCGCACTACGAGATGGGCGCGTGGGCCGGCAGGATGCTGCTCGGACTCATCGAGGACGCCGCAGCCCTGAACCACAAGCCCCTCCAGAAGCTCATGCCCTGTCCACTGATTCGTCGCGATTCCGTCGGCCCGCCGTCGCGCTGACGTCGCCGGCTCGACCCTCCAACCCGAAACGCCCCTCGAGAACCGGGCCAGCGACGAAGGAGCCACGACCACGAAGGGAGGACGAAACACACATCGGTGAGGTTTGAGTTGACTTCTGGGCGCTCACCATCTACCCCTTAGCACCTGGACCACAGGTGAGGAGACTCGCAGCCGAATGAGTACCGGCCCTGATCGACTTGCCGTTGCCGCGAGCCGGTCCCAAGGCTCGCCACGGTACGCCACCGCGCCAGGGCGCTGGCCTCGGAGGGCGGCACCCGGGGGGAGCGCAGGCGCCTGCCTGGCTGCCCGCCCTGCTCGGCGGCGCCGGCCGTGCCGGTCCCCACCAGGAGGCCCATCCTCCACGCTGCCCCATGATCGACCACATCGGCCACTTCGCCTCGCGGCAGACCTGTGAGGGGCGGCCGTCTTCCCATGGTGCTGCGACGTCAACAACGAGGAGACAACATGCGATGGCGTAGGTTCGTCCAAGGGGTCGCGGTGGCAGCGGTGGTGGCGCTGGCTGCGTCGGCCTGCCTCAACGAGTCCGGCGGCGGCGGCAGCAGCGGCGGCGGCGGCGGCGCCGGGGACAAGCAGGTCGAGATCCTGTACGGCTTCGGCGGTGACCAGTCGAAGGGCTTCCAGGCAGGGCTGAAGGACTTCCAGCAGTCCTCCGGGATCACGGTCAAATTCTCGGAGGCCTCCCAGTCCTTCGACACGGTCGTCCGCACCCGGGTCGCCGGCAACAACCTTCCCGACATCGCGCTGTTCCCCCAGCCCGGCGTGCTGCTGGACATCGCCAAGGGCGGGAAGATGCAGGACCTTGCCACCCTGCTCAACATGGACACGCTGAAGTCGACCCTGGTGCCCGGCGAGCTCGACGCGGCCACCACCGAAGGCAAGGTCTACGGCATACCCATGTCCATGAACGTCAAGAGCCTGGTGTGGTACCCGAAGAAGGCGTTCGAGGCCAAGGGCTACAAGGCCCCGCAGACCATCGCTGAACTGGAGGCGCTCACCGAGAAGATCAAGGCCGACGGCACGCCGCCATGGTGCGTGGGCATCGAGTCCGCCGCCGCGACCGGCTGGCCGGCCACCGACTGGCTCGAGGAGTTCGTCCTGCGTTACGGCGGCCCCGAGACCTACGACAAGTGGACCAAGCACCAGATCCCCTTCACCGACCCGGTGGTGAAGCAGGCCGCCACCGAGTTCGAGAAGCTCGCGCTGACGGACGGCAACGTCTTCGGCGGACGCAAGGCGGTCGTGAGCAACGCCTTCGCCACCGCGGCCAACCCCATGTTCGAGAACCCGCCGAAGTGCTTCCTGCACCGGCAGGGCAACTTCATCACCCAGAAGGGGTTCTTCCCCGAGAAGGTGCGGACGAAGTTGGACCAAGAGGTGGGCGTGTTCCAGCTGCCCGGAACGAGCCCGGACAACCGGCCGGTCCTCGGCGGTGGCGACCTGGCCGGCGCCTTCAGCAAGGACGACGACACCAAGAAGGTGCTGGAGTTTCTCACCAGCGACAAGTTCAACGGAGGAACCAAGGAAGGCAGCTACATCTCGCCGCACAAGACCTTCGATCTGAGCCAGTACCCGGACGAAACCACGAAGAAAATCGCGAAGCTCGCCTACGAGTCGACCGTCTTCCGGTTCGACGGCTCCGACCTGATGCCGGGGGCCGTGGGAGCGGGCAGCTTCTGGCGGGGCATGACCGCCTGGATCAGCGGGCAGAAGAACCTCGACCAGGTGCTCAAGGACATCGACGAGAGCTGGCCGAGCTGAGAACCTGAGGGTGGGGTTGGGGTGCGCGGCCCGTCGCCGGGCTGCGCACCCACCGAGGGTGCAGCCCTCGGCGCCATGACAAGCGGAAAGGAGCAGGTCGATGATCAGGGTGATCAACGCCTTGCTGGCGATCGTCGGTGGCGTGGGCGGCGCCCTGCTGCTCTACTACGTCCTCAACAAGCTGGTCGAGGGACTCCCCGAAAAGTGGGAAGAGCGCATCAAGCCCTACGTCTTCATCGGGCCGGCGGTCCTGGCGATCGGCATCTTCCTCATCTACCCGGCCGTGCGAACGATCATCCTGAGCTTTGCCAACGCGCAGAGCACCGCCTGGGTCGGCCTGGCCAACTACACCAAGCTGCTCGGCTCCAGTGACTTCCAGCTGACGCTGGTCAACACCCTGCTCTGGATCGCGGTGGTGCCGGCCGTCACCGTGGCGTTCGGGCTCGGGATCGCGGTGCTCGCCGACCGGCTGGGACCCCAGGCCGAGAAGCTGACGAAGTCGACCGTCTTCCTGCCCATGGCCATCAGCGGGGTCGGGGCGGCCACCATCTGGCGCTTCATCTACGAGACCCGCGCGAAGGGTGAGCCGCAGATCGGCCTGCAGAACGCCATCGTCACCGCGCTCGGGTTCGACCCGGTGGCCTGGCTGCAGCTCGACACCTTGAAGATCAACAGCTTCCTGCTCATGATCATCCTCATCTGGGCACAGGCCGGGTTCTCGATGGTGCTGCTGTCGGCCGCGGTCAAGGGCGTGCCCGAGGAGACGCTCGAGGCGGCCCGCATCGACGGGGCCAACGAGCGCCAGATCTTCTTCCGCGTGATCGTGCCGCAGATCTGGGGGACGGTCATCACGGTCTTCATCACCGTCCTCATCACCGTGATGAAGATCTTCGACATCGTCTACGTGATGACCAACGGCAACTTCAACACCGACGTGATCGCCGTCCGGTTCTTCAACGAACTGTTCCGCAACGGCGACAACGGGAAGGCCGCCGCCATCGTCGTCATGCTCATGATCGCCGTCCTGCCCATCATCGCCTACCAGGTGCGTCACTTCCGGGCCGAGGAGGCAGCACGATGACCACCACGGGAACGACTCCTCCTCCGACCGCTGTCCCCGGTCCGGTCAAGCCGCGGCGCGCCCTCTCCTTGCCGGGTCGCCGCGAGGCCGCAGTACCTGGCCGAGGGCGGGCCGGTCCGCTCGTCAGGGCCGCCCTGCTCCTGGTGTGCTTCCTGTGGCTGGTCCCGACGATCGGGATCATCATCACCTCGTTCCGCACCCCGGACGCCGCGAACACCTCGGGCTGGTGGACCGTGATCGCCTCGCCGCTGGACTTCACCCAGTGGACGATCGCCAACTACCGCGACGCCCTTTCGGGAGGGATGGGCAACGCCTTCATCAACAGCTTCGCGGTGACCCTGCCGGCGACCGTCATCCCCATCCTGATCGCGGCCTTCGCGGCGTACTCCTTCACGTTCATGGACTTCTGGGGCCGCGACGTCCTGTTCGTCCTCATCGTCGCCCTGCTGGTCGTGCCCAACCAGGTGGCGCTGGTGCCGCTGCTGCGCATCTACGGCAACCTCGGGATGACCGGGACGTTCGCGGCCGTCTACCTGGCCCACATCGGCTTCGGCATGCCACTGGCGATCTACATCCTGCGCAACTACATGTCCACGCTGCCCAAGGCCGTGATCGAATCGGCGAAGATCGACGGGGCCAGCCACTTCCAGACCTTCTGGAAGCTGATCGTCCCCATGTCGGTGCCCGCCCTGGCCTCCTTCGCCATCTTCCAGTTCCTGTGGGTCTGGAACGACCTGCTCGTCGCTCTGCTGTTCCTCGGCCCCGGCGACCGCGCGGTGGTCACCGTCAACGTCGCCGGGCTCGTCGGGCAGCAGCAGCAGGGCTGGCAGCTCCTGACCGCCGGCGCCATCATCAGCATGGTCGTCCCGGTGCTCGTCTTCCTCTCGCTGCAGCGCTACTTCGTGCGCGGCCTGACCGCCGGGTCCGTCAAGGGATAGGACGCCAACGCCTGGTTCCGGCGCCAACCGGGCATCGCCGCACCGAGCGGCGGAGCGATGCCGGCCGGCGCCGGGGCCAGCCTGGAGCACCGCAGACGGGGGTGCCCACCGGGCCCACACCGCGGTGCTGCTGATGCTCGCGCTGCCTGGCGGGCGCCTAGGTCCTGCTTGCGAGCGGACCGGCCGGTGCCAACGGCCGGAGCAGAGCCTGGGAAGCCCGTTTCACGATCGAAGACCGCGAACGCTACAGACCGCCGCTCCGACCAGTCCAACGACCGTACCGATGAACGTGAGCAGGGCGAAATCGTCGTTCCCCTTGGCGTGGAGGAGATTCGACACGATGATCGACGCTGCAGCGAGCCCGAGGAACGCCAGGGTGCGGATTCCCCAACGCTTCGGCTTCGGCGCCCGCAACGTTCGACGTCCCACTGCGCGCCCCCACGGCTCGCTTCGCAGGTGATTCGACGCACTGCAACATGGCACCGCCGGATCGGTCAAGGCTGAGAGGGCACCGATGGAAGGTCCACTGCATCCGGGCCAGGTCTTCGAGGAGGTCGGCGCGGTCGCCTGCGACCGTCGCAGCGCCCGGGTGTTCGAGCACGGCTGGCAGTCGTGGAGCCCGACCACGACGTACGGCCTGCACGAGCGGCCGTACCGTCCGAGCGGCGAGCGGAGCCGGGTGATGAACTACCGCCCGGACCGCTCGGCTCCGGACGGGATGTTCCAGGGCGAGGGGCTGCTCGCGGTCCAGGAGGGCGACCGTGGACCGGTGCACGTGTTCGCCGCCCACCCGGGCGCCGACACCGTGCCGTCCATTCGCGCCCGGGTCGAGGGCGGCTCGGTCGTGGTGGCCAGCGACGGCGACGTGCAGCAGACGACCGACGACGCGGCAGGCGGCATGGCCGCCGCGCTGGGCAGGTGGGCCGACGGCTACGCGTCCGCCGTGGGCGTCGGCCCGATCCGCCCGGCACCGACGATCTGGTGCTCCTGGTACTACTACTTCACCGCCGTCACCGAGCAGGACATGCTCGAGAACCTCGACGCCATCGACCACCTCCAGCTGCCCCTCGAAGTGGTGCAGCTGGACGACGGCTACCAGGCCCAGCTCGGCGACTGGCTGATCCTGTCCGGTCGCTTCGGGTCCTTGCGCGACCTCGCCGCCCGCATCCGGGACCGGGGCCGGCGCGTGGGCATCTGGACGGCGCCGTTCCTGGTCAGCGGACGCTCCCGGTTGTACGCCGAGCATCCCGAGTGGCTGGTCGGGGGTGCGTCCGTCGGCCGCAACTGGGACCAGGACCTGTTCGCCCTCGACGTCACCCACCCGGGCGCCGCCGAGTACCTCCACCACGTGTTCTCCACGTTCCGCCGGCTCGGCATCGACTTCTTCAAGATCGACTTCATCTACGCGGGGGCGCTCGACGGCAAGCGCCACGACGACCTGCCGGCGGTCCAGGCCTACCGGCGGGGTGTGCGGCTGATCCGCGACGCGATCGGCCCCGACGCCTACCTGCTGGGCTGCGGCGCGCCCATCCTGCCCAGCGTCGGCCTGGTCGACGCGATGCGGGTCAGCCCGGACACCGGCCCGGAATACGAGCCCGGCGGAGTCGACCTGAGCCTGCCGTCCATGCGCGCGGCCATCCTCAGCGGCGTGGGCCGCGCCTGGCAGCATGGCCGCTTCTGGGTCAACGACCCGGACTGCCTGATCGCCAGGCCCCAGGCCGAGCGCCGCGAGCGCTGGGCCGCCCACGTCGAGCGGTACGGCGGGCTGCGCGGGTCGAGCGACCGCCTGCAAGGCCTCGACGCCTGGGGCCTGGAGACCACCCGGCGGCTGCTCGCCGCCGTGCCACCGCCCAAGCCCTTCGCGCTCGACGCCCAAGCTCCCCGCTGACCGGCCACCATCTCGCACCGATGACCCTGCGACTCCCCGGCCACTGGATCTGGGACTTCTGGTTCGCCCAGAGCGGCGACGACGTGCACGTGTTCTTCCTGCACGCCCCCCGTGACCTCGCCGACCCGGAGCTGCGGCACGGCCACGCCCGGATCGGCCATGCGGTCTCACGTGACCTGCGCGCCTGGGAGGTCCTGCCCAACGCGCTCGACCCCGGGCGGCCGGGCAGCTTCGACGACCAGGCGACCTGGACCGGCAGCGTCCTGGCCGCCGACGGCCGCTGGCAGCTGTTCTACACCGGGATCTCGACCCGCGAGGACGGCCTTGTGCAACGGATCGGGCTGGCCACCTCCGACGACCTGCTGTCGTGGGAGAAGCAGGGCATGCTGCTCGAAGCGGACCCGCGCTGGTATGAGACGCGCGGCCCGGACGCGCGCTCGGAGCACTGGCGCGACCCGTGGGTGGCCTGGGACGCCGCCACCCGCCGCTTCCACATGCTGATCACCGCGCGGGCCAACCACGGTCCGGTGGACGGCCGGGGCGTGATCGGGCACGCCTGGTCGTCCGACCTGCGCTCGTGGCAGACCGGAGCGCCGCTGTCCGAACCGGGCGAGTTCTACCACCTCGAGGTGCCGCAGCTGGTGGAGCTGGGCGGCGCCTGGCGGATCCTGTTCTCGGCCTGGGCGCACGACCACAGCGCCGCGCGGCTGGCCCGGCCGGGCGTCGTCGCCGCGGGCGGCACCCACTACCTGACCTCCCGGGAGCGGTTCGGCCGCTACACCCTGGACCAGGACGAGTTCCTCGTGGGCGACCCCCACGGCCGCTTCTACGCCGGGCGGGTCCTGCACCACCGGGGCGAGTGGCACTTCTTCGCCTGGCAGCACCTCGACGGCCGGGGCGCCTTCTTCGGCGAGCTCAGCGACCCGATGCCGCTGACCGCCCACGCCGACGGGTCGTTGTCGGTCGAGCTCCCGGTCGCTGTCGACCAAGGGCCGGCGGGCCAATGACTTGGTCGTTCAGCGCCGGCACACCGAGGCAAGCGGACTCGATCTGGCCAGGACATTGGGCGGCGAGCCCTAAGCAGGTCACCAGCAGTCCTGCCCGTAACCCGGGCCGGCGACCAGGGCCTTCCCGTCAAGTTACGGACAGGACCTCTGAGCGGTGCTCAGCGGCGGCCCCGCGCCGACACCGGAGCAAGCTGGACAGGCGTCAGGCCCGTTCCTATAGTCCTCGCACCGTCCCGAACCGGGACTAGTCCTCGCACCGTCCCGAACCGGGACGAGACGGGTCACGACGAGGCGCGCCACGCGCACGGGGGAGGTCGGGTCGCCGGTGCCGACGCAGCCGCCGCGCCACGACGGGCCTGGCCAGCAGCCCGACCCGGCCGAGGACGCGGCCGCGCAGCGCCAGCGGCTGCTGCGCCCGAGCACGATCTCGGAGGCGCTGCGCGACGAGACCCAGCGGGGCCGGGCCGGGCTGCTGGCCGAGGACGACCGGTTCGCGGTGCTGGTCGAGCTGAACCTGCTCCACGCCAGGGCGCTCACCGGCGCCAAGGAGGAGTTCCTCGCCCTGTACCGGCGCACCATCCGAGGGGCGCGGGAGCGCCCGCCGGTCGAGGTGGCAACCAACTACTACCGCTGCGTGCTCACCACCGACGAGGTCCAGCGCCTGGTCCACGCCGACCAGCAGGACAGGGGCACCGGCGAGCGCGCGATCTACCGGGTCTGGCCCGACTTCCGGGTCGAGCAGTTCATCGACCGCTCGGTCGCGACCGTCAAGGGCGACGCCGCGCTCCGCTCCTACCAGGCGAGCGGCCTCGGCGTGACCTGGGCGGTGGTGGACTCCGGCATCAACGAGCACCATCCCCATTTCACCACCCACGCCAACCTCCAGGGCGACGTGGCCGGGCTGCACAAGGACTTCACCGGACTGGTCCCGCTGAGCGGCAAGCCGCTCTCCACCTCGCCGCTGGTCGACGGGCAGGGCCACGGCACCCACGTGGCCGGGATCGTCGCCGGCGGGCTCGGCGACCAGCACGCCGAGGGGGTGCTGGTCGGCCAGCACGTCGTCGACGAGCGCAACCAGGAGCGGGTCGTGGCCAGGCGGGTCGAGGAGTCCTGCTCGCTCACTGGCGTCGCGCCGATGTGCAAGCTCGTAAGCCTCAAGGTCGTCGACGACGACGGCTCGAGCTCGGTCGCCGCGGTCATGGCCGCGCTCCACTACATCCGCACCGTGGTCAACGCCGACGGCAAGCTGCCCCGCGTCCACGGGGTGAACCTGAGCCTCGGCTACAAGTTCGAGGCCAGGTGGTTCGCATGCGGGCAGAGCCCGCTCTGCAACGAGGTCGACCAGCTCGCCCGGTCCGGCGTGGTGGTGGTCACCGCGGCCGGCAACAACGGCTACGGCCAGGTCGACCTCCCCGACTGGGGGCCGACCCGCGTCGGGCTCACGCTCACGATCACCGACCCCGGCAACGCCGCCGGCGCCATCACCGTCGGCGCCACCCACCGCGACAGCCCCCACACCTACGGGGTGTCGTATTTCTCGTCCAAGGGGCCGACCGGCGACGGGCGCCTCAAGCCCGACCTGGTCGCGCCGGGGGAGCGGATCACCTCCTGCGCCGCCGGCAGGATGCTGCGGCAGCTCGCGGCGATCGCGGGCGGCGCGGCGCCCGGCGACGACGCACCCTGCTACATCGACGACACCGGCACGAGCATGGCCGCGCCGCACGTCTCCGGCGCGGTCGCCGGGTTCCTGTCGATCCGGCGCGAGTTCATCGGCCGGCCCGAGGAGGTCAAGCGGCTGTTCTGCGAGCAGGCGACCTCGCTGGGGCGCGAGCGGTACTTCGAGGGCCACGGCCTGGTCGACCTCATGCGCACGATCCAAGCGGTCTAACCACGAGGAGGACCTATGCCAGCGACGATCAACGGGCTGCCGTACTGGGAGCTCGGGTTCGACCAGGACGGCCGGCTGGTCGCGCCGGGCGGAGTGTTCGACGAGCTGCCGGCGGAGGGGGTCACCGACCTGTTCGTGCTCTCCCACGGCTGGAACAACGACCTCGGCATCGCCCGCCGGCTCTACCAGCAGTTCTTCACCCAGCTCGGCGACACCCTGGCGCGCACGTCGGCGTTGCAGCGGGAGGGCGCCAGGGTCGGGGTGGTCGGCGTCATCTGGCCGTCGATGCGCTGGGCCGACGAGAGCCTGCCCGGCGTCGCCGAGGGGGCGGTGGCGGGCCTGGCGGCCGAGCCGACCGACGGCCAGCTGGTGGAGGACCTGCGGGCCCAGTTCCCAGGCAGCGAGCAGGGCAGGACCCTCGACGAGCTGGCCGACCTGCTCGACCGGCAGCCCGAGGACGACGCGGAGCTGGCCCGCTTCCACGAGCTGATGAAGCAGCTCGTGGGCGCCCGCGACCTGGGCGCCCCGGAGGACGAGGGGGAGGCCGGCCTGTTCGAGGTCGGCGACCCGAAGGAGCTCTACGAGCAGTTCGCCACGCTGGTGCCGGCGCCCGAGCGGGAGCGCGAGGGCGGGACGACGGGGCTCGGCGACCGGTTCGCCAGGCTCTGGAAGGGCGCCAAGGAGGTGCTCCGCCAGGCGACCTACTTCGAGATGAAGCGCCGGGCCGGGACGGTGGGCCGCAGCGGGCTCGGTCCGGCCGTCGCCAGCCTGCACGGGACCCAGCCTGGGCTGCGGGTGCACCTGGTCGGCCACAGCTTCGGCGCCCGGCTGGTCTCGTTCTCCCTGGCCGGCCTGCCCGCGGACGCGCGCGGCCCGGGTTCTCCGGTGAAGTCGCTCACCCTGCTGCAGGGCGCGTTCTCGCACTTCGCGTTCGCGCGCGCGGCGGCCGCGCTCGACGGCAAGGACGGCGCCCTGGCCGGCATGGCCGACCGGGTCGACGGCCCCCTGGTCGCCTCGTTCACCCGCCTCGACCTGGCCGTCGGCAAGGCGTACCCGCTGGCGTCGATGCTGAGCCGCGACGCGACCTCCGGGTTCGAGGACCTGCTGTACAAGTGGGGTGGGGTCGGCTTCGACGGGTTCCAGGCGGTCGACGCCAGCCAGGCGCCGATGGCCCCGGTCGAGCAGCCCTACCAGTTCGCGCCCGGGCGCTTCTTCAACCTCGACGCCAACGCGGTCATCAGGAACGGCGGGCCGCCGTCGGGCTCCCACTCCGACATCGTCCACCCGGAGATCGCCTGGGCGCTGCTGTCGGCCGCGGCGATCACCCCAAGGACCGGCTGATCAGCCCTTTTCCGCGCCGCTGGTCAGGCCCTCGACGAGCAGGCGCTCGGTGAGGAAGAACAGCACCACGATCGGGATGGTGAGGATCACGGCGCCGGCCATGAGGATGGTGGTGGGGATCTCGATGCTGCCGGCGAGCTGGGACAGGCCGAGCGACACGGTCCAGCGCTCGCGCCGGTCGACCAGGAACAGCAGCGCGAACAGGAACTCGTTCCAGGCGATCATGAACACGAACAGGCTGGTCGCCATGATCGCCGGCTTGGCCAGGGGCAGGCTGACCTTGCGGATGATCTGCAGGCGGCTGTAGCCGTCGACCGCGGCCGCCTCCTCGAGGCTTCTCGGCACGGTCTCGAAGTAGTTGCGGAGCATGTGGATGGTGACCGGCACGGTCTGGGAGGCGTAGACGAGCACCAGGCCGAGCAGGGAGCCGCGCAGCCCGATCCGGGTGTAGAACACGAACAGCGGGATCGCGAGCAGGATGGCCGGGAACAGGTAGACGGCCAGGAAGAGGGCGTGCACCTGCCGGCGGCCGAAGAACTCGAGCCGGCTGATCGCGTACGCGCCCAGGATCGACACCGCCAGGGTGACCACGACCGAGCTGAGCGCGACCAGGCCGCTGTTGCGGAGGAACAGCAGGAACCCCTGCCCGCCGTCGTCGGTGCTGCGCAGCACGTTCTTGTAGGTGTCGAAGCTGACCTCCTTCACAGACACCCACAGCGTGCCCGGCTCGAGCGCCAGGTTCTCGATCGTGCGGAGCGAAAGCAGCACCATGTAGTAGAAGGGGAACAAGGTGATCGCCACGAAGAACGCGATCATGACCCACTTGAGGAGCCCGAGCACGCGCGTCTCCACGACCTCGCGGCTGAGCCGCCGTGTCGCCGCCACCGGGCGGGGCGGGGCCAGGGTCCGCTCGGCGCCGCCAGCGGCCTCGGTCGGGGCCTCGGGGCTGGTCATGGCGCCTCCTCCCTCCTCGCGAAGTAGCGGAAGTAGAAGAGCAGCACGACCGCGAGGAGGGCAGCCATCACCAGCGACGTCGCCGCGGACGCGCCCACGTCGTTGCGGGCGGTGAGGTACCGGTAGACCCGCACCGACAGCACCTCGGTGCCGGCCCCGCCCCCGGTGAGCAGGAAGATGTCGTCGAACTCGTTGAACGTCCAGATGAACCGGAGCACCACGAGCAGGGCGATCACGCCCTTGAGCTGGGGCAGGGTGATGTACCAGAAGCGCTGCAGCGGGGTGGCGCCGTCGACCCGGGCCGCCTCGTCCAGCTCGGCGGGCAAGGCCTGCAGGCGGGCCAGGATGAACAGGAACGCGAACGGGAAGTAGCGCCAGGCCTGGAACACGATGACCGTGAGCAGCGCGGTCGGCACGCCGAGGTCGAACCCGAACATGCTCAGGGTGCCGCTCCGCTCGGTGAGGAACGGGACCGCCTCGTCCCAGCCGAGCAGGTCGGTGCCGATCGCGTTCACCACCCCGAGCTCCGGGTTGAGCATGATCTGCCAGACGAAGGCGACCGCGACGATGGGCGCGACGTAGGGGAGCAGCATCGACGCCCGCACCAAGGTGCGGCCGCGGAACGGCGACCGCACCACCAGCGCGGCGACCAGGCCCAACCCGATCGCCAGGGTGGTCCCGACGACGCTGTAGACCAGGGTGGTCTTCAACGCGTCCAGGAACCCGCGGGAGGTGAGCACGGTCTGGAAGTTGCGCAGCGTGTACCCGGCGTCGAACAGGCCGACCCGTCTGATGGTGCTCAGGCGGATCCGCTGGAAGGCGAGCACTGTGGTCCACAGGATCGGCAGGACCACCATCACCAGGACCACCACCAAGGTCGGCGACAGCAGCGCCAGCCCGGCCCGGTTCTCCTGCTGGCGCAGGGTCAGCCCGCGCCGGCGCCTGCTGGGCTGGACGTCGACCGTTGCCATGATCACCTCCCGGACGCTGCTACCCCACCTGCTGCTACCCCACCTGCAGCCACCCCACCTGCAGCCACCCCACCTGCAGCTACTTCACCGACTCGGCGATCTGCTCCACCTCCTGCTGGGCCTGCTTGGCGGCCGCGGCCGGGTCGGTCCTGCCGTCCAGGGCCTCGCTCAGGGCCTTGGGGACCGGCAGCTCGCCGAGCTGGGCGCCCACGAGCTTGCCCTGGCCCTGCTCGAAGCCCCAGCGCTTCATCGTGTCGGTGCTGGTGCTGAGCGCCTGGAGCACCTCCGGCGGGTAGTTCGCCGACAGCGGCTCCTTGGTGTCCACCCCGGTCTTCAGGCCGTTCCACGCCTTTGTGAACTTGTCAGGCTCGTCCTTGGTGCCCTTGCGGACCGGGAACTTGCCCTCCGGGGACAGCGCGAGCCAGTCGACGTACCCGTCGTTCAGCATGAACTGCACGAGCTGCTTGGCCGCGTCGACGTTGCCGTCCTTGACGATGACGAACGAGGTGACCTCGCCGTACTGGGCCGGCTCGCTGGCGTCCGGCCCCTTCACCGCGGTCACGATGCCGCTGTTCTTGGACAGGAACTTCTTGTCCTTCTTGCACTCGGCGCAGGTCGGCAGCGCGTCGCTGCGGAGGCCGGCCAGCTCGTCGAGGATGAACGACGACCAGACCAGCATCGCCGACTTGCCCGCGAAGTAGGTGGCCCGGGTGGTGTCGACGTCCTGGGCGCCCCTGACCGAGGTGTTGCGGATCAGGTCGGTGTAGAACCTGAAGGTGTTCTGGCAGGCCGGGCTGTCCAGGGTGACCTTGCCGGTGTCGTCGGTGAGCTGGCAGTTGTCGGCGACCGCGAAGTACTCGAAGGTCTGCTGGGTGAACACGTCGCCCGGCTTGGTCGCGGCCGCGATCCCGGCCATTCCCGTGGTCTTCAGCCTGGCGGCGCCCGCCTGGATGGCCTCGAAGGTGTCGGGGGCGGCCAGCCCCTGCTTGTCGAACAGGTCCTTGCGGTAGACCAGCAGCTGCGTCCAGCTGTCGCTCGGCACGGCGACCGGCTTGCCCTCGGCCTCGACCAACTTGAGGGCTCGCTCGGAGAAGGTTTCGCGGCCGAGCTGGTCGACCACGGCGGCGGCGGCGTCCGGGTCGGCGAAGTCGTCGGCGGCCAGGGAGTGGGCGAACCCCAGGCTCAGGGAGCCGAACAGGTCGGGCAGGGTGCCAGCCGCGCTGGCCGAGGCGATCTGGGCCTGGAGCTGGTCCTCGGCGATCGCCACCTGCTTGACCTTGATGCCGGTCTGCTGGGCGAACCTGTCGAGGATCGCCTGGGTGGCCTTGACCCGCACGGCGTTGTCCTCGCTGTTCCAGAAGACCAGCTCCTTGGCGTTGCCCTTCCCTTCGTCCGCGCCTCCCCCGCAGCCCGCGGCCGCGAGCAGCAGGGCGAGCACGACGAGGACGGACGTCCGAACCCTCATTGGTCCTCCCTTGGCGCGGCCTGACCCACGGACAGGGACAAGGCAAGCTTTCGGACAAGCCGCTGATCCTACGCATGTTCGCCTGTTCGCCGCGAAACGTCCATCACCGCCCAATTGCGCTGGCCTGGCGGCACTACCATGCGAGTGGACGCAGACCGAGTCGGAAACCGAGGTGAGCGGGGATGGCGGCGGAGACCGGACGGAGCGCGAGCGGGTACGAGGAGCAGCTCCGGCGGCACGAGCTGGCCGCGGGCCGCGCGCTCATGCAGGTCCTCCCGGCCGGTGAGCCACCCACCGCGGGGCAGCTCGCCGAGGCCCGCCGTGCCCTGACCCGCGCGCTTCGGGACCTGCGCGGGCTCAAGCGGGAGCTCGAGCTCGACCTGCGCCGGCTCCAAGGCGGCGAGCGCCCGGAACCGGGCGGGCGCGGCGCCCAGGCCGGCCGCGCGGAAGCGGGGCGGGCGCCCGGTTCCGGGCGGGGACAGGCCGGGCGGGCGGAGATCGGGCGACCGCCGGGCGGGCGGGGGCAAGCCGGCCGCGCCGAAGGGGGGCGGCCGCCGGGCGGGCGGGGGCAAGCCGGGCGGGCCGAAGCCGGGCGGGCGCAAGCGGGGCGGGCGCAAGCGGGGCGGGCGCAAGCCGGCCGCGCCGAAGGGGGGCGGGCGCAAGCCGGCGGCGGGTCCCGCGCTTCCAGGCGCCGCCCCGAAGAGCTGTACCGCTACGAGGCGGCCGCGAACGCGATCGACGAGGTCCTCGAGCGCTGGGAGGCGCGCCGGGTGCAGCTGACGTCCGAGATCGAGCGGCGCGGCACCCGGCGGCGCTGACGCAGGGCGCTGACGCGGGACGAGCGCGCCGACCCGCGCGGTCCGGGCGTAGCTGGACGAATGCGCTACAGTCATACCGTAGCTGTCGCCGGGCTGGCGGCTGTCGGCCGACCAGCACGAGGGGCTGTGGCGCGCGGGGTCGACCACCGTGACCACCAGCACCGCCGGCACGACCAGCGGCGCGATCCAGGCGGCGCAACGGTGCGGCCTGGTGCGGCCGCTTGGACTACCCGGGACCGCGGGGTAGGCTGCTTGGACCGTCCAGCAGCACGGACGGGAGGAGGGGGGAAGCCCGGATGGTGAACGACTCCGCGAGAGTCGACGACGAGCTCGACGTCGTGCTGGACGGGCACCGCCACCTGTACCGCAGCGAGCTGGGACCGGCGGTTGAGGCCGCCATGCTGCTCGCCGAGGAGCTGCGCGCGATCGAGCTGCCTCCCCAGGTGGCCGAGCGGCACGTCGCCATGGCCATGGACCGGGCCAGGCGCGCCTCCACGCGGAGCCGCCGCCGCTCGCTGGCCCGCGCGGTGGCGACCGCGGCCGCCGCGGCCGCCATCGTCGGCGTTCCCGCCTCGCTGGTGTCGGGCCGGACGCTGCCCGGTCACCCGCTCTACCCGCTCAAGCGGACGATCGAGGCTGCCGACCTCGCCTTCACCTTCGATCCCTGCCGGGAGGCCGAGATCCACATGCGCATCGCCGAGACCCGCATCGGCGAGCTGGAAGCGCTGGTCCAGCGGCGCGACAATGCCCGCATCGTCGGTGCCCTCCGGGAGGTGAAGGCGGCGGTCGACGCGGCCAACGTGGCGGTGGCCAAGGCGGTCCGCGAGGAGGGCGCCAACGACGAGACCATGGCCCTTCGCCAGCGGCTCACCGGCGTCAACAACGACATGAAGCAGGAGCTCAAGGACGTCCTTGAGGCGAAGCCGACCAACCCGGCGGCCGCCGTCACCGCGTCGTCGATCCTGAGCACCACGGCCACGCCGCCCGTCCCTTCGACCGCGCCGCAGACCACGTCGGCGCCACCGCAGACCACAGCGGAGACGCCCCCCGCCCCGCCCCCCTCGACCAGCCCCAACATGTCGCCGACCTCGCCGGGCGGGAGCACCGCCGGCAGCGGCGCGGGCAGCGGCGCCGGCGCCCGCGGCGGCGCGGGCGCGGGCAGCGGCGCCGGCGCCGACACGTCCGGCCCGTAGCGTCCCCTCACCCGCTGCAGCCTCCGCTCACCTCGGCGCTACGCGCCCCCGGACGGCGACGGGGCGCCGCCCGGGCCGGTGGCCGAGGCGCTCGGAGATCGCCGAGGCCGCCGCCAGCGACCCGGTCGACCTGCTCGAACTCGCCGGCGTCGACACATGGCCCTGATCGACCCGGCCTCACCGGGCTGGGCCGCCACCGCGGCGCGCCTCGCCCGCTCGTCGCCTGACCGCACCGGCCGGGTGCGCTCGGGGGACGAGTCCTCAGGTACGGCTAGGAGGGGTGGTCCTCAGGTGCGGCCAGGAGGGGTGGCGCCCATGCGGTCGAGGACGAACCGGACGACCTCAACATACGAGTACTTGGACGCGGCGTGAGACAGGGCGCCTTCGAGGGCCGCAGCCACCGCGGCGGCGGCCAGCTCCCGGTCCTCGCCCGGCGGCAGCCGATCCTCGAGGGCCTCGGAGAGCAGCTGCTCCAGGAAGCCGTGGGCCCGCTCGTGGAAGTCGGCGACCGCTGGGGCGTGCGGCACCCGCTCGTGTACCACGGGCTGGAGCAGCCGGTAGTCCTCGAGCCGCTCGAGCAGGGTGAACAGCCGGTCCACCGGATCGCTGCCGGGGTCTTCCCGGCCCGGGGCGCGCTCGACCTCGTCGCTGAGCAGGCGGTCCAGGACCGCGGCGAAGGCGTGGTCCTTGGTCGGGAAGTACCAGTACACGCTGTTCGCGGCCAAGCCGGCTTCGCGGGCGATGTCGGCGATGGAGGTGGCGGCGTAGCCACGCTCGAGGAACAGCCGGCGTGCGACGTCCACGAGCTCCCCGACCCGCTGCTCACGCGGGACGTCCTGCCGGTTTCTTGGCATGCCGGGATCCTATCTACCCTTGACGATGATGCAAGAGCCGGGGCGTGCGGCCGTCGTGGCGGAGGAGCAGAATGCAGCTGCACCGTGCGGCCGGGCGGCCGCACGGTGGACGCTTCGCACGGGGACGCTTCGCACGGGGACGCTGAGAAGCCGCGCATGCGCACGACCGAGACCGAAGGAGTAGCAGGTCATGGCCACCACCGAGACCCGTCCGAACCTGGCTGACAGCGACACGTCCGAAGGTGACGGCTACGCCCACTATGCGAACAAGGCCGAGATCACCCGCGCGGCGATCGAAGGCGGGATGATAACGGCACTGTGTGGTTTCCGCTTCCCTCCTATCCGTGATCCGCGGCGGTTCCCGGTCTGCCCGAGGTGCAAGGAGCTGGCCGCCATGCTCTGGGGAGCCGACTGAGGATGACAGGTCGCTGACCCGACAAGGCGAACTCTGCCTGTGTTGCGCGGGCTCCGCGGGGACGCATCTCAGCGCGGAGCGCCAACGCCGAGCAGCGAATGCTGAACCCCTGAGCGAGAGGAGGTTTCGGGTACATCGCCCTAACTGGACCTAGCCTTCCCGGACGGGTTAGGGCGTCTTCTGGCGTCTCGGGCCGAGGGGGTGCCGTTCCTGGTCGAGGAGGTCCTGGCCTCCCGCGTGGCAAGCGGCGCGCTCGTGCGGGAGCGCGGCGTCTGGGAGCTGCGGACCGATCGCGCGCCTAGGGTCCCTGAGACGTTCCAGGGGATGATGCGCGAGCGCCTGCGGAGCCTCGGCGCGCAGGACCGGGCGGTGTTGGGGGCGGCCGCGGTGTTGGGGAGGCGCTTCGACTGGTCCCTGATCCCCGACGCGGCGGGCTTGGATCGGGGAACCGTCCTGTCCGCCTTGCGATCGGCGGTGAACGCCCAGATCGTCTCCCCCGAGGACAGCGCCGAGTGCCCCGCCTTTCGCTTCCGCCACGCGCTGACCAGGGAGGCGGTGCTCGAGGACCTGCTCCCTCCCGAGCGGGCGGAGCTGGCGGCACGGGCCGCCCAGGCGGTCCAGCGTGCCCACCCGGGCCTGCCAGGGCCATGGTGCGAGCGGGCGGCGGAGCTTCGGGAGCTCGCTGGGGACCGGAAGACAGCGGCGCGCCTGCTGCTGGAGTCCGCCCGCAGGTCCCTGGCCCGCACCGCCCTGGCCAGCGCCGAGTCGGCCCTGGACCGCGCCCGGTCCCTCGCCGGCGATGACCGGGAACTGACCGTCGAGGTGGACGAGGTTCTGGTGGAGGTGCTCTCGCTGGCGGGGAAGCCCGACCGCGCCGTCCAGGTGGGGGAGCGGCTTGTGGCCTCGCTCGCGCAGTCGGATGCGCTGCCCGGGCGCGCGGGGAAGGCGCGGCTCTCGCTGGGCCGGGCCCTGGGCGGGGCGTCGAGGTCTTCAGGCAGGAACTGGAGATCGCCGAGCGAGCTGACCTGCGGCTGTGGAAGGTCCGGGCCCTGCTCGAGCTCGGCACGGTCGAGATGACGTCCTCGGGAGACATCGCCGATCTGGTTCGAGCAGAAGAGCTGGCCGAGCGCGAGGGGGCGGTCTCCGCGCTGGCCCTCACCCTCCAGAACCAGTGTTGGCCGCACCTGTTCGCGAGGCGGTGGGACGACCTCGCCGCGGCCAACGAACGGTGCGTGGAGCTCTGCCGCCGCTTCGGGTTGGGCCTGCTTCCCCACGCGTTGATCGTGACGGGCCTGATCCACGCGGTGCGGGACGAGTTCCAGGAAAAAGCCTCCCTCGACCAGAGCGAGGCCATCGCGCTCGGCCGGGCCGGTCGTGCCCGGGATGGGGAGGCCGCGTTTCAGCGGGCCACGGAGCGGCTGAGCCGGGCGCACTGGCTGCGATGCCTGCACGACCGGCTGGTGGCGGAGGCGGCCATCGCCGACCGGTGGGGCGACCCGGTCGGGTGGCTCCGTCAGGCCCTGCCCGTCCTCGAGTCGGCCGGGCACGATCGGGTCGTGGCGGCCTGCAAGGCCCTGCTCCGCAAGGCGGGCGCGCCGCTGCCCCGGAAGGGCCGGGGCGGGTCCGAGGTCCCGCTCGATCTCCGG
>DASYUT010000284.1 GCA_036000965.1 Actinomycetes bacterium | reverse complement strand
GTGTGGCAGGGACAGGATTCGAACCTGTGAAGGCATTGCCGGCGATTTTACAGACCGCTCCCTTTGGCCGCTCGGGCACCCTGCCACGGCCGGTCGGCTGGTCGCCCGGCGACGCGGACGACCACACGGACCGCGGCGGATGATACCGACAACCACCAGCACCCCACAACCGTTCACCCGACCTTGACCCCTAAAGCGGAGCAGGGTGCCGGGGATGATGAGACGCGCCTCGCCGGCGACGACGCCCAGGACGACGAGCCTACAAGCGGAGCAGGGTGCCGGGGGATGGGGGATGGGGAGACTGCTGCCACCCGGGCGGCCGGCGCCTCCCCGTCGCGACGCGGCTGCTCTGCGGATTTCCTGCGGCGTATCTGCGTCTTCCTGCGTATTCGGTCCTGTCTGCGTTGCTGCGACAATTTGGTCCCGCGTTCTTCCCCGGATCGACCGGGCGGCCAGCGCCACTGCTCGCCCGGGGTGCGTCGCCCAGGAGGCACACGAAATGATCCCGAGCATCGTCATCGCGCTCGTGCTGGCAGCCGGCATCGGGGTCAGGCTGGCGCTCGGCGCGGCGGCCGCCTCGCCAGCGCGGTACGACGACGTGTACGAGCGCGCCCGGCGCCGCCCGCGGTAACGGCGGCAGCCGGGCGGTCGCGACCGCGCAGGTCCCGGGCCGCAGAGCCTGAGGAGGGTCACCGACAGCATCGCCGCGGGCCCGAGGGCGATCCCCATCTGGCGAGGGGCTGAGGGAGTCCCCATCTGGCGAGGGGCTGAGGTAGCCCTCGCGCAGCCAGGACTTGATCGCCGACCAGACCGCGAAGACGCCGAAGCAGAACCCCGGTCAGACGGCGGCGTCCCACTCGTGGCGGAACAGGCCCATGTGGACGAGGTCGCCGTAGCGGCCGTCGACCCAGACCTGCTCGCGCTGGCGAGCCTCTTCGACGAAGCCGAGCCGCTGGTAGGTGCGGATGGCCCGCTGGTTGACGGCTTGCACGTCGAGGGTGACCTTGCGCTGGTTGCGGACGCGGAAGGCGTAGTCGAGCAGGATGCTGAGCGCCTCGCGCCCGTAGCCGCCACCCCAGTAGGCGCGGTCGCCGACCCAGATGCCGAACGAGCAGGTCTGGGCCGTGCGGTCGAAGTCGCGGAGGTTGCAGGCGCCGATGAGCTTGCCGTCGGCCTCGATCGCGAACTCGTCGCGGTCGTCGGCGCCGGCCGTGATCGTGTCGAGCTCGGCCTGGACGCGCGCGAGCGACCAGGGCCTGGGCGGGGTGTCGTCGCCGAGGACGTGCAGCTCGGCGTCGTTCTTGAACTCCCACATGCGGTGGGCGTCCTCCCGTTCGAGCGGGCGGAGGCGTACCCGCTCACCGACCAGCACGGATGGGCTCCTTCCTGCCTGTGGTGGCTCGGGCGGGAGCATGGGGCATCGGGGCCGGCGTGGGAAGCGGGTTTCGAAGCGGCGGACGGATTTACGGTGGTTCAACGGCCAGGAAACACGTCGGAAACATCGGTCGGGTACCCCTTACGAGCACGGACGGCAAGTGAGGAGGCGCATCTGTGAACAGCGGGGATACCGCTTTCGTCCTGATCTCGGCGGGCCTGGTCATGTTCATGACCCCAGGGCTCGCCCTGTTCTACGGTGGCATGGTGCGGGCCAAGAACGTGCTCGGCACGGTGATGCAGAGCATGTTCGCGCTCGGGCTGGTGAGCGTGTTGTGGGTGCTGGTCGGGTACAGCCTGGCGTTCGGCCCGGACAAGGGCCACCTGATCGGCGGGCTCGACTACCTCGGCTTCGCCGGGGTCGGCCAGGAGCCCAACGCCGACCTGGCCCCGACCATCCCGCATCTCGCCTATGCCGCGTTCCAGCTGATGTTCGCGGTCATCACCCCGGCCCTGATCACGGGTGCGTTCGCCGAGCGGATGAAGTTCTCCGGGTACGTGGCGTTCACCAGCCTGTGGCTCCTGCTGATCTACGCGCCGCTGGCCCACTGGGTGTGGGCGCCGGGCGGCTGGATCCGGGAGCTCGGGGCGCTGGACTTCGCCGGCGGCACGGTGGTGCACATGAACTCGGGGGTGGCGGCGCTGGCGGCGGCGCTGGTCATCGGCAGGCGCAAGGGGTTCGGGACCCAGGCCTACGTGCCCCACAACCTGCCGTTGACCATCCTGGGTGCCGGGATCCTGTGGTTCGGGTGGTTCGGCTTCAACGCGGGCAGCGCCCTGGCCGCCAACGGGCTGGCCGCCTCCGCGTTCATCGCCACCAACACCGCGGCCGCCGCCGGTGCGGTCGGGTGGGCCTTGTACGACGCGCTGACCAGGCGGAAGTCGACCACCCTCGGGGTCGCCTCCGGTGCGGTGGCCGGGCTGGTGGCGATCACGCCTGCGGCCGGCTTCGTGGGTCCGATGGCGTCGATCGCGATCGGGCTGGCCGCGGGTCTGGTCTGCGCGTTCGCGGTGGGCCTGAAGTTCCGGCTCGGCTACGACGACGCGCTCGACGTGGTCGGGGTGCACATGGTCGGGGGGATGCTCGGCGCCCTGCTGATCGGGGTGTTCGGCAACGCCGCGTTCAACCCGGCTGGTGCCGACGGGCTGCTCGCCGGCGGCGGTCTGGCCCTGCTCGGCAAGCAGGCGGTCGCCGCAGCGACCACGCTGGTCTTCTCGTTCGTGGGCAGCTTCGTGCTGCTGAAGCTGGTGCAGGCCACGGTCGGGCTGCGGGTGACCGCGGAGGAGGAGGCGACTGGCCTGGACCTCGCCCAGCACGCCGAGGCCGGCTACGCGTTCTCGGAGGGCGCGGGCGGTGTCGCCCCGCACGCCGGGCACGGCGCGCCGGCGGCCGCCCCCGCACCGGGCCCACCGGTGCGCGTCCCCCAAGGAGACTCGGCCTGATGAAGCTGGTCGTCGCGATCGTCAAACCGTTCAAGCTGGACGAGGTGAAGGAGGCGCTGGAGGGCGTCGGCATCCAGGGGATGAGCGTCTCGGAGGTGCGCGGGTTCGGCCGCCAGCGCGGCCACACCGAGGTCTACCGGGGTGCGGAGTACCAGGTGGAGTTCCTGCCGAAGACGCGCATCGAGATCGTGGTGGACGACGACCAGGCCGACGACGTGGTCAAGGCCATCGTGGCCGGGGCCCGCACGGGCTCGATCGGCGACGGCAAGGTGTGGGTGGTGCCGGTCGAGCAGGTCGTGCGGATCCGTACCGGTGAGATGGGGGTGGATGCTCTCTGACGTTCGCACCGCGAGCGCGCTGAAGCTCGCGGACGGAGGCGCGCCGGCCCGCCGGCGCGCCTCCGCCGTGGACGGCGCGCTCCGCGACCTCGCCGAGGCGGCACCGGCCGCCCTGGCCGGGACGACGGTGATCGCGGTGGGCGGCTACGGGCGGGGGGAGCTCTCCCCCCACTCCGACGTGGACCTGCTGGTGCTGGCCAGGTCCCGGTCCGGCCCCGGGCCCGAGGCGGTGCGCGCCCTGCTCTACCCACTGTGGGATGCAGGGTTCCAGGTGGGGCACGCCGTGCTGACACCAAAGGACGCCGTGGAACGGGCCGGGGGCGACCTGGACGCGGCCACCGCGCTGCTCTCGGCCCGGTTGGTGGCCGGGAACCCGACCGGCTTCGAGGAGCTGGCCGGGCGGCGGCGGCGCTGGCTGGCCCGGAACGGGCGGCGGCTGGTGCGGCGGATCCTGGACGCGACCACGGCCAGGCACCGGCGGGCGGACCGGGCCGGCTGGGCGCTCGCGCCTGACCTCAAGGACGACGTGGGCGGCCTCCGGGACCTCCACGCGCTCGGCTGGCTGGCCGCAGTCGCGGGCCGGCCGGCTGGCGACCCCGAGCTGGACACGGCCGGGGAGCTGCTGCTGGCGGTGCGTGAGGCGCTCCACGCCCAGTCCAGGCGGAAGCTGGACCGGCTCCGGATCGACCTGCAGCCGGCGGTGGCCCGGCATCTCGGGCTGGCCGGGGGGGATGCCGCGGACGCGCTCATGGCCGAGGTGCACACCGCGGCCCGCATCGTGGAGCACGAGACGGCTGCCCGGGCCGGGAAGCTGGTCGAGCTGCTGGTCGGCGGCCCCCGCCGCTCGGGCGCGGTCCGTGCACTGGGCCAGGGCGTCCGGATCGAGGACGGCATGCTCGTCACCGACGCGCGGCCCGACGCCGACGAGCCGGCCCGGGCGTTGCACCTGCTGGCGGCGAAGGCGGCCGTGGACCGGCCGGTCGCCCCGGCCACCCGGTCGTGGCTGCGGCACGCGTTCGACCGGCCCGCGCCGGCACGCTGGACCCCTGCGGCCCGCGACGCCTTCCTGGCGCTGCTGGCCGGGCCGGACGCCGCGTCAGCCTGCGAGCTGCTCGACCACGTCGGTGGCTGGTCCGCGCTGCTGCCCGAGTGGGCCGGGGTGCGGGGCCGGGCCCAGCACGACCCCTACCATCGCTACACGGTGGACGGGCACTCGTTCGCGACCCTGGGCACGCTCACCCGGCTGCGGGCGGCCGACCCGGGCGTCCGGCTGGCCACCGAGGAGGCCGGCGACCTCGGCACGCTGTACCTGGCCGCCCTGCTCCACGACGTCGGCAAGGGCTCCGGCGAGGACCACAGCGTGGCAGGGGAACGGCTGGCCCACCGGGCAGCCACCCGGATCGGGCTCCGGCCTGACCAGGTCGAGGAGGTCGCCGCCCTGGTCAGGTGGCATCTGCTACTGGTGGAAACGGCCACCAGGCGCGACCTGGACGACCCGGCGGTGGTCGGCGCGGTCGCCGGTCGGGTCGGCAGCGCGCGCCGCCTGCGGCTGCTGTACGCGCTGACCGTGGCCGACGGGCTCGCCACCGGGCCGCACGCCTGGGGCGACTGGAAGGCGTCGCTGGTCCGCGAGCTGTACGGCCGGGTCGACCAGGCGCTGGCGGGCGGGCAGACCGGTCGGGGGGCGCGCGACGGCCAGGACAGGCTCGCGGCGCTGGCCCGCGCGGTCGGGGCGCGCGAGCCGGCCCTGGCCGAGCGGGCCGAGCGGCTGTTGGCCACGTTCCCACCGTCCTACCTGGCCTCGACCCCGCTCGAGGAGATGGTCGACGAGCTGCGCCTGCTGCTGGCGCCGCCGGCCGCGGGCGAGGTCCGCCACCGCATCGACCGGGACGCCGGGGGCGGCCTGGCCGCAGTGACCGTGTGCGCCCTGGACCGCCCGGGCACGCTGGCCCGGACGGCGGGCGTGCTCGCCCTGCACCGCGTGTCGGTCAGGCAGGCGTGGGCGTGGTCGACCACGGGCGGGCTGGCGCTTGAGCGCTTCCTGGTCCAGCCGCCCGACGCACCACGCTGGGAGCGCCTGGCCGCAGACCTCGAGGCCGCCTACGCCGGGCGGCTGGCCGTGGAGGCGAGGCTCGAGCGCAAGGCGCGCGACTACCGCGCCGCGCTCCCCGCCCCGCCCGAGGTGCGGGTGCTGCCCGACGCGTCGGAGCATTCGACGGTCGTGGAGGTGCGCGCCAGCGACGCGCTCGGGCTGCTGTACGCGGTGACCGCCGCCCTCAGCGACCTCGGCCTGGACATCCGGGTCGCCAAGATCGACACCCAGGGTGAGCGGGTGGTGGACGCCTTCTACGTGCGCACGCCCTGGGACACCAAGCTGGGCGAGGCGCACGCCGCCGAGGTGCTGCTCGCCGTCGCCCACCGGACCGCCCGCTTCTTCGGCACCGGCTGAGCCGTCCGGTCCGGGGCAGGGCACTGCTTGGCGAAGGCGAAGGCCTGACGGGTCTCGACGGGTCAAGCCGACATGCCGACATGCCGATTCCTCCAGGGTCCGTTCGTCCGGGTCGGGTTTGGATAGGGTAGGGACGGTGAGCGGCGCCAGCCCGAGCGGACGACCCTCGGCCGACCGGACCTGCCTGCCGAGCAGACCGGCTTGCCGAGCAGACCAGCCTGCCGACCGGACCGGCTTGCCGAGCGGACCGGCTTGCCGAGCGGGAACCCAGACGGTGCTCGAGAAGTCTTTGTGAGATGGTGGTCGGCCTGTCGATTCGGGCGAGGGGTGTTCGTCGGGACAGTGTCAGAGCACACCGAGGCCAAGGAGGCCACGATGGCGAAGTACATGCTGCTCATCTACGGTGACGAGTCCGGCTTCGCGGACCCCACACCTGAGCAGTGGGACTGGATGATGAAGGCCCACGGGGAGTTCGCGCAGGGCGTGGCAGCCCAGGGCGGCCAGATCCTCGCGGGCGACGCCCTGGAGCCCACGGCGACGGCCACCTCGGTCCGCAACGGCGCCGCAGGCGGCCAGGCCGTGACCGACGGTCCGTTCGTGGAGACCAAGGAGGCCCTGGGCGGCTTCTACCTCATCGAGGCGGCCGACCTCGACCAGGCCCTCGCCTTCGCCAAGCAGTGCCCTGCCCCGGGTGGCGGGATCGAGCTCCGGCCGGTCATGGACACCTCTGGGGCCACGCCGCCGGGGGCGTGAGCGAGGCCCCGTCGGTGTGACCGGCGTCGAGGTCCGCCGGGCGCTGGCCGAGGCGCACCGTCGCGAGTGGGCGTTCGTGGTCGCCGCGACGGTGCGCGTGACCGGCGACCTCGACGCCGCCGAGGAGTGCGTCCAAGACGCCTTCGTCGCCGCGCTTGCGACCTGGGCGGAGCGTGGCGTCCCCGCCAACCCTGGCGCCTGGCTGACCGCCACCGCGCGGCACCGGGCTGTGGACGTGCTGCGTCGCGCCCAGACGCTGCGCCGCAAGCTGCCGCTGCTGGTCGGCACCGAGCAGGCAGCGCCCGACCCAGCCGACGGCGAGGAGGCGAGCATGATCGGTGACGACCGGCTGCGGCTGGTGTTCACCTGCTGCCACCCGGCGCTGGCGCGCGAGGCGCAGGTCGCGCTGACCCTGCGGCTGGTGTGCGGGCTGACCACCGCCGAGATCGCCCGGGCGTTCCTGGTCAGCGAGCCCACCATGGCGGCCCGCATCACCCGGGCCAAGCACAAGATCGCCGCGGCCCGCATCCCCTACCGGGTCCCTCCGGCCCATGAGCTGCCGGACCGGCTGGACGCGGTGCTGACGGTCGTCCACCTGCTCTACACCACCGGCCATACCGCGCCGCGGGGCGACGCGCTGGTGCGGGCCGACCTGGTCGAGCGCGCCCTCGACCTGGGCCGGATGCTGCACGCCCTCATGCCCGACGAGCGGGAGGTCCGCGGGCTGCTCGCGCTGCTGCTGCTCACCGACGCGCGTCGCGCGACGCGCACCGGCGCCGACGGCCGACTGCTGCTGCTCGAAGAACAGGACCGCTCGTGCTGGGACAAGCAGGCCATCACCGAGGGCCGCGAGCTGGTCCTCGGCGCCTTGCGCCGGGGCCGTCCGGGCCGCTTCGCCCTGCAGGCGTCGATCGCCGCTGTCCACGCAGAGGCCCCCACCTACGCCCAGACGGACTGGCGAGAGGTGGTCGGCCTGTACGACGCGCTGCTTGCAGTGTGGCCGTCCCCAGTCGTGGCGCTCAACCGCGCCGTCGCCGTCGCCATGATGGACGGCCCGGCGGCCGGGCTGGCCGTCCTGGACTCGGTCGCCGACGATCCACGGCTCGCGGCCTACCCCTACCTTCCGGCCACCCGTGCCGATCTGCTCCGGCGCCTCGGCCGAGCCGACGAGGCAGCGAGGGCCTACCAAGCTGCGCTCTCCCTGGCCACCAACAGGGCCGAGCGGCACTTCCTGGCCCGGCGGCTCGCCGAGGTCACCGACGCCGGCTGACCCGCTGACATGCCGCACCGCACGAGGGGCGCTCGTTCATGGGTATGCGTCCTTGCGGCATTGCCGACTTGCCACGGAGTAAGCCACGAGCAGGTCAGGGATCCTGCTGCGCCTGTTGGTGACGAGCAGCTCGATGACTTCGTCGCCCCTGGTCGCGGTCTCCAGGCAGGCCGAGGAAACCGATGACCAGACCACCACCGACGTGGAGGGGGTGGGAGACGGCTGGGTCGCCGACGAGCGCGTCGCCGGAGCGCTCACCTGCTCGCTGCCGGCCCGCGCAGACCCCAGGGCGAAGCCGAGCACCAACCCGACCGCAAGGGTCACCGCCGGGGCGAGAAGCAGCCATGCCCACAGCGCCCGCCGTGGCCCCTTGAACGGGGTGGCCGGCTGCGGCTCCCCACAGGCCGCCGGTGACGCCGTCGCCGATGCCAGCTCAGGCTGGTCCTGCTCGAACAGCGACCCGAGCTGCCGCCGGACGGGGCCGGTCTCCTCCGAGGCGGCCTGGTCGACCAGGTCACTCACCGGCCAGGTAGGTCAGGGCGGTGCGGAGGGTTCCGCCCGTGGTCCCGCCGTCGAAGCGCTCGGCGACCCGGCCCTGCTTGTCGACCAGCACCGTGACCGGCTGGTATGGCACACGCCAGCGGGCCCACGTCCGGCCGGACGCGTCGTTGGCGAGCGGGTAGGGGACGGCGAAGCGGCCCTGGTAGGCGCGGCCGGCGGCCACGGTGTCATGGTAGGAGACGCCGACGAAACCGACCCGGCCGGCGAACTCCTTGGCCACCTGCGACAGGTCGGGCTGCTCGACCCGGCAGATCCCGCACCAGGACTCGAAGAAGCTCACCACCACGGGCCGCCCTCGGAAGCCGTCCAGCGTGACCGTGCGGCCGTCGAAGGCGGTCACCCGCAGGGCGGGGGCCGGCGGGCGCCGGGCCGCCGGCGTGATCCCGTGCGGCAGGGGCCTGGCCGGGCCCGTCGGGGCGGTGGCGGCCCGGGCGGCAGCCGTGGTGGCGGGGGCCGCGGCTGCCGGCCGCCCCGCGCCGTCCTGTGGCGCGGCGCAGGCGCCCACGGCCAGGGCGAGGAAGGCAAGCAGGACGCACCGGATGCGCATGGCGGGCGATTCTACCCGGCTGTTACGGCGATCTCCGAAACGCCCTGATCGCGTGGCGCCTTCGTGGCAGTTACCAGCTCCCCTTGCCTGCGAGGGGTGCTGCTCGCGGCGGAGGGCCGCGGCCGCCACTGTCATGGAGCCGATCGTGGAGCCGATGCTGCATCTGGGGCAGGATGGCACACCCACCGAGCTGAGAGGCTGAGCACATGGACGAGCACACCGCCAAGGTCAGCGAGTTGCTCCACGAGGCGGCCGAGACCCATCACCGCGTCTTCCGGATCACCGGCGGCGCCGATGACGACTGGGCGTCGTGGTACTCGCAGTGGCTGGTCACCCTGTCGGAGCTGCCCGGCCTGCTCGGCGGCAAGGTGGTCCGCAGCGAGCTGACCTACCTGCTGGTGCGCCTGGACAAGGCGTACACCGGGCGCCACCCGGACGAGCGCTGGGAGGACTTCTACGCCCGCGAGCTGGTGCGCCACTTCGGCGCAAGCTGAGGGTTGGGGCTGTCAGGTGCGGCGCGGTCCGGGCTGGCTCTGCGTCCGGCATCGGGCGTGCGCCCAGCCGGTGGGAGATGACTCGCTGCTCCACGCTCGCATGCAGCTCGTCCCGCCATGGGCCCACCAGACGCGTGGTCTCCGGCAGGTCCTGCCTGCCGGAGCGGCGGCGCGCCCATGAGCGACGTGGAGGACTTCGCGCTGCTCGTGCTGGCCGCCGCCGCCGCCATCACGGCGGCGGTGCTGTCCAGCCCGATCAGCGAGCGAATCCGGGTCCCCGCCCCCGCGATCTTCCTGCTCGCCGCCGCGCTGGCCTCCGACGTCGTGCCAGCGCTGGGCCAGCTGTCGGTCACCACGGTCCAGCGGGTGGTGACCGTGGCGCTTGCGATCATCCTGTTCGACGGCGGGATGCACATTGGCTGGCAGCGGTTCCGGGAGGCAGCAGGCCCGGTGATCTGGGTCGGCGTGGCCGGCACGTTCGTCACCGCCGCGGCGCTGGCGGTCCTCGCCCACGCGCTGTTCGGTCTGGACTGGTGGCCGGCGCTGCTGCTGGGCACAGCGCTGGCCCCGACCGACCCGGTGGTGGTGTTCTCGGTGCTCGGCCGACGGGAGGTCGCCGGGCGCAGCGGCACCATCCTGGAAGGGGAGTCCGGCGCCAACGACCCGGTCGGCATCGCGCTCATGGCCAGCCTGCTGACCGCTGGCCAGACCGCGGGCCTGGACGCGGCGGGCAGCATCGCGGGCGAGTTCCTGCTGCAGCTAGCGGTCGGCGCGGCGGTCGGGGTGGCCGGTGGGGCGCTGCTGGTGGGGTTCATGCGCCGGGTGCCGCTACCCAGCGAGGGCCTGTACCCGCTTCGCGTGCTCGCCGCCGCCATGGTGATCTACGGCGCGGCGACCGTCGCCCACGGCTCCGGCTTTCTGGCCGTGTTCATCGCCGGCATCCTGGCCGGGGACGCACGCGCCCCCTACAAGGGTGAGATCGAGCGGTTCCACGCCGCCCTGGCCAGCCTGGCCGAGATCGTGGCCTTCATCGTGCTCGGCCTCACCGTGGGCCTGCACACCCTGCCCGACGGTGGCGCGTGGCGCATCGGCCTTGCCCTGGCGGTGCTGCTGACCTTCGTGGTCCGCCCGCTGCTGGTCGGGCTGCTGCTGCTGCCGGTCCGGCTGACCTGGGGGGAGCGGCTGTTCGTGCTGTGGGCCGGGCTCAAGGGTGCGGTCCCGATCCTGCTCGGCACCTTCCTGCTCGCCGCCGGCGTGCCCGACGCGTCCCGGCTGTACGCCGTCGTCTTCGTGGTCGTGGCCTTCTCGGTCGTCGTGCAGGGCGGCCTTGTGCCTGCCGTGGCGGCCCGGCTCGGTGTGCCGATGCGTATCGTGGAACCCGAACCGTGGAGCCTGGGCGTGCGGTTTCGCCACGAGCCACGCGGGCTGCGCCGCCACGTCGTGGCGGCTGGCTCCCCGGCCGACGGCTGCATGATCGGCGACCTCGACCTCGGCGAAGACGTGTGGATCAGCCTCGTGATCCGCCACGGCCAGCTCGTCCCCGTCCAGGGCTCCACCGCGCTGCGCGCCGGCGACGAGATCCTCGCGCTGACCGACCCCCAGCGGGCCCCAGATCTCGCGCCGCTCTTCACGGCCCCCAGGCCAGGCACCCGCGACGCCGACCCCACACCGTCCTGACGGGCGCGCCGGCACGCCTGCCATCCACCGAGGAGTGAGGCCCGTCCCATGGTCGCCCACCCTCTTGCCAGCGGCCGCGCCGCAGCATGGGGACGGCCAGAGCTGAGTGCCGGCAGATGGGCTCGTGGGCCCGTGACCGGGCCACCCTGAACCATATGATGGCCAGAGGATGGCCGGACCTTCGACGCTGCGAGGCGACGGTGGCCGGGCATCGGGTGATGCAAGCGTTGGACGCGGGAGGGGTATGTGGCCACGACGACGGGCGTTGCGAGCCCCCGGCTGGCTGCCCGCTTCAGGAGCTGGCTCCTGGAGGGCCTCACCGACCAGGCCAAGCAGATGGAGGGCCCGCACGGGGGGGCGACCGGGCGCCATCAGCATTCCTGGTGGAAGGTCATGTGCCTCACCGGGGTGGACTACTTCTCGACGCTGGGCTACCAGCCGGGAATCGCTGCCCTGGCCGCTGGCGTGCTCTCGCCCATCGCCACGATCCTGCTGGTCCTGCTCACGCTGTTCGGCGCGCTCCCGATCTACCGCCGCGTCGCCGAGGAGAGCCCCCATGGTGAGGGCTCGATCGCGATGCTCGAGCGGCTGCTGTCGTGGTGGCAGGCCAAGCTGTTCGTGCTGGTGCTGCTCGGCTTCGTGGCCACCGACTTCGTCATCACCATCACGCTCTCGGCAGCGGACGCCACCGCGCACGTCCTTGAGAACCCGCTCATGCCGAGCTTCCTCGAGGGCCACCGGGTCGCCGTCACACTGCTCCTGATCGGGCTGCTGGGCGGGATCTTCCTCAGGGGCTTCAGGGAGGCGATCGGGATCGCGGTCGGTCTCGTCGCCACCTACCTGGCGCTCAACCTGGTCGTGGTGGTCGTCGCCCTGCAGCACGTGTTGGAGAACCCGCAGGTCGTGGTCGACTGGCGGCACCTGCTGACCACCAGCTACAGCAGCCCGCTGGCGATGATCGCGGTGGCGCTCATCGTCTTCCCGAAGCTTGCACTCGGCCTGTCGGGCTTTGAGACCGGCGTGGCCGTGATGCCCCTGGTGCGTGGCGCGCCAACCGACACGCCCGAGCATCCCGAGGGCCGGATCCGCAACACCCGCAAGCTCCTTGTGACCGCCGCGCTGATCATGAGCGGCTTCCTGGTCACCAGCAGCTTCGCGACGACCGTGCTCATCCCCCATCGGGAGTTCGAGAAGGGCGGCCAGGCCAGCGGTCGCGCACTGGCGTACCTGGCCCACCAGTACCTGGGCAACGGCTTCGGGACCGCCTACGACCTGAGCACGATCAGCATCCTCTGGTTCGCCGGCGCCTCCGCGATGGTGGGGCTGCTGAACATCGTGCCGAGGTACCTGCCCCGCTACGGCATGGCTCCCGAGTGGACCCGTGCGGTACGCCCACTCGCGCTCGTGTTCACCTGCGTCGCCTTCGCGATCACCCTGCTGTTCCGGGCCGATGTCGAGGCGCAGGCCGGGGCGTACGCCACCGGCGTGCTGGTGCTGATGTCCTCAGCGGCCATCGCGGTGACGCTGTCGGCCCGGCGCCGTGGCCGCCGCTCCGCCGTGATCGCGTTCGGCCTGGTCACGCTCGCCTTTGCCTACACCACGGTCGCGAACGTCCTCGAGCGACCAGAGGGTATCCGCATCGCGTCCTTCTTCGTCGTCGTGATCGTCACCACCTCGATCATCTCCAGGGCGACGCGGGCCACCGAGCTGCGCGTGACCGAGGTGCGCATGGACGCGGCCGCCCGCTGCTTCGTCGACCAGGCGGCCACGGGCGAAATCAGCATCATCGCCAACGAGCCCGACGCCCGCGACGAGGCCGAGTACCGCGAAAAGGAGGAGCAGACGCGCGCGGCCCACCACCTCCCCGCCGACGACCCGGTCCTGTTCCTGGAGGTGACGGTGCTCGACCCCTCGGAGTTCGCCTCGGTGCTCCACGTCACCGGCGAGGAACGCTACGGCTACCGGATCCTGCGGGCCGACAGCTCCGCCGTGCCCAACGCGATCGCAGCCTTGCTGCTCTACATCCGCGACAGGACCAGCACGCTGCCCCACGCCTACTTCGAGTGGACCGAGGGCAACCCGGTCATGAACCTGCTGCGCTACCTCGTCTTCGGCGACGGTGAGGTCGCCCCTGTCACCCGGGAGGTGCTGCGGGAGGCAGAACCCAACCGCCGACGGCGCCCGTTCGTCCACGTGGCGTGAGACCCGTGCGTGAGACCCGTGGCGTGAGACCCGTCTGGCGAAGCCCGCGCACCGTGCAGGGCTTCAAAGCCGCCAGACAGAAGACGGGCCGGCGCGACCGCCGGGAGGCCCGCCGGGCCTCTACGACCCCGCGGGCGATCCCGCTCGCGCTCGGCATCGGGCGCCCTCGCGACCGCGCCCCTCCGATTCCGACCGCCAGGTTCGGCCGGCGGTCAGAAGTCGAACAGCTCGCCGAGCATCCCCTTGCGCTTCTGCTTCTTGTCGTAGGGCCGGTGCCCGTAGGACTCGTGGCCGTAGGAGCGCGACCGGTGCTCGCGGTCGTCGTCGTCGTCGTCGTAGTCGTCGTCGTGGTCGCCGTAGCCCCGCTCGCGCCTGGGCGACCAGGACGCCGAGCGCTCGATCAGCTTGTCCAGCTCCCCCCGGTCCAGCCACACCCCCCGGCATGACGGGCAGTAGTCGATCTCGACGCCTTGGCGTTCTGTCATCGTGAGCGGCGTGCGGTCGACGGGACAGTTCATTGGCATGCCTCTCTGGGTGGAGGTGGTCTGGTGGAACTCACCGGGGGGATGTCTCCCCGGCAGTCCCCGTTCGATGTGGGGGGAGCTCGCTCCCCCCACGGCCCCCCAACAGCGCCTGTGCCAACGTGCCGGGGAGCCGCGGTCCGGCAAGGTCCACGCTTCCCCCACGAGCGCCTGCCAAGGTCGCGGGCGATCCCGCCGCGGCAGCATGGGCCATGGGCCTGCTTCAGTACCGCCGCGGGTCGTAGACCATTGCTTCCAGGCGGGCGACCCGCTCGGCCGTGGGCGGGTGGGTCGAGAACATCTTGGCCAGCCCGGCGCTGCCCTTGAACGGGTTGGAGATGAACAGGTGCGCGGTTGACGGGCTGGTGGTGGCGGGCAGGGTGCCGCGCGAGTACGCGTCGATCTTGCGCAGCGCGCTGGCCAGGGCGAGCGGGTCGGCGGTGAGCTTCGCGCCCGAGGAGTCGGCGCCGAACTCCCGGCTCCGCGAGACGGCCATCTGGATCACCAGCGCGGCGATCGGCCCGAGGATGAGCAGGGCGATCTCGGCGAGCGGGTTGCGGTCGCGGTCGCCGCCCCCGAGTGGGATGAACCAGGCCAGCCGGGCCAGGAACGTGATGATCGCGCCCATTGTGGCCGCCACCGACGAGATCAGGATGTCGCGGTTCATCACGTGGGACAGCTCGTGGGCGAGCACGCCTTCCAGCTCGCGACGGTCGAGGATCGGCAGGATCCCCTGGGTGACCGCGACCGCCGCGTGCTGGGGGTTGCGGCCGGTCGCGAACGCGTTGGGCTGCCGGCTGGGCGACACGTACAGCTTGGGCATGGGGATGCTCGCCTTGACGGCAAGCCCCTGTACGATCCGGTACAGCTCGGGGAACTCTGCCTCGGTCACCGGAGCGGCCCGGGCCGCCCGGATGGCGATCTTGTCCGAGAAGAAGTAGGCCACCCCGTTCATGAGGATGGCGAAGCCGAGGGCGAGGGGCAGGAACCGCCCGCCGCCGATGGTCGAGCCGATGAACAGGACCACGGCGCTCATGGAGGCGAGCAGCAGCGTGGTCTTCAGGTAGTTGCGTCCACCCATCGGGTTTTGTTCACTCCTCGATATGGCGCTGGGGGCGCCCGCCTGCTGACATGACCCCGACCACGGCCGGGGCAGCCGGTCCGGTCGAAGTCTGGCCACCGGAGCACTCGAGCTCCGGCCTGGCCCCGGCCGCGCAGGCTGCGGCGTGCTGACGGGGCTTCGTTCAGCTACTCCCCTCGCCCGGACGCTTCTCAGGATACTCGACGCAGGTCAAGAGGGGATAAGCGCCCGTGTACCGCAGCCAGGTGGCCGACGCCGTCCCGGCCGGGTCCCACCCCAGGCGGCACAGGCCGCGCGCGACACCCTCGGAGGAGGACGTCAGGTTCCTCCCGCGGCGGGACGGCACCGACCAGCCCCGCTGCTATGGTGCAGCCGGAGTCTTGGCAGCCCGCGACAACAGGTGGGAACCACGTGCTGGAACTGAAGGGGCTGACCCGCCGCTACGGCGACCTGGTCGCCCTCGACGACCTGTCGTTCACCGTCGCCGAGGGCCAGATGTTCGGCTTCGTCGGCCCCAACGGCGCCGGCAAGACCACCGCCATGCGAATCATCCTCGGGGTCCTCGAACCCGACGCCGGCGAAGTGCGCTGGCGCGGCCGACCCATGAACGGCGAAATCCGCAAACGCGTCGGCTACATCCCCGAAGAACGTGGGCTCTATCCGAGGATGAGGGTCCGCGACCAGCTGGAGTACTTCGCCCGGTTGCACGGGCTCTCGGCCAGGGAAGCCCGCGACGCGGCCGCCTACTGGATCGAGCAGCTCGGCGTGGCACAGCGCGCCAGCGACCGGGTCGAGGCGCTGTCGCTCGGCAACCAGCAGCGGGTCCAGCTCGCCGCGGCCCTGGTCCACGATCCCGAGCTGCTCGTGCTGGACGAGCCCTTCTCGGGCCTGGACCCGGTCGGGGTCGACGTGCTCGCCGGCGTGCTCAAGGCCAAGGCGGCCGAGGGGACCCCGGTGATCTTCTCGAGCCACCAGCTCGAGCTGGTCGAGCGGCTGTGTGAGGCGGTGGCCATCATCAACAAGGGGCGGCTGGTCGCCACCGGCGGGGTCGCCGGGCTGCGCGCGGCCGGACGCCGCCGGCGCCTGCAGGTCGACGTGGCCGGCGCCCCGGCCGACTGGGCGACCGGCGTGCCGGGGATGACCGTGGTCGACAAGTCCAACGGCCGGGTGCTGCGCGAACTGGACGACGACGGCGACGAGCAGCAGGTCCTCGACGCCGCTCGTGCCGCGGGCCGGGTCACCCACTTCAGCGCGGTCGAGCCGTCCCTGGCCGACCTGTTCAGGCAGGCGGTGCAGGCCTGAAGGACGCCGGGCGAGCAGTAGATGACGAGACGTCCTGGGTGACCGACATGCCCGAGGTGACCGTGATCGGCACGACTGAACTGTTCAGGGAGGTAGTGTGACATGACCCGCTTCGACGGCGTGCGCCTGGTCGCGCGGCGGGAGCTGGTCGAGCGCACACGCGACCGGTCGTTCCTGATCTCGACCCTGGTGACGCTGGCCATCCTCTGCGCGTTCATCGTGGTACCCAAGCTGCTCGGCTCGGGCAGGACCCCGACCTACGACATCGGGCTGGTCGGGGCGGAGTCGCAGCGGCTCTCCCGGGCCCTCCAGGAGCAGGCACCCCTGGCGGGCGTGAAGGTCAAGCTGCACCGGCCGGCCGACCTGGCCGCCGCCGAGGCGGCCCTGCGCGACGAGAAGCTCGACGCCGTGATCGTCGACGGCAGGCAGGTCGTGACCAAGGACGACCCCGACACCGAGCTCGAGGTGCTCGTCCAGTCGGCCTCACGGGTCGCCCGCGCCCAGGCCGCGCTGGCCGGGACCGACCTGAACCCGGCGCAGATCCAGTCGGTGCTGGCGCCGGCGCCGCTGCCGGTGCAGGCGCTCGAGCCGAGCAGCCCCGAGAACCGGGCTCGGGAGGCCATCGCCTTCACCGCCGTGTTCCTGCTCTACGGGCAGATCATCGGCTACGGCATCGCGGTCGCCTCCGGGGTGGTGGAGGAGAAGGCCACCCGGGTCGTGGAGGTGCTGCTCGCGGCCGTGCGCCCGGTGCAGCTC
>DASYUT010000283.1 GCA_036000965.1 Actinomycetes bacterium | reverse complement strand
GACCCTGGTGGCTAATTCTCCTCGACATGCCGGGCGACATCCGTGATCTTGAACGCTGTGGGCGAGATCATGCGGCCTGCGGCCGCCTTCCCTTCGTCTTCCCCCTCGTCGGGCCGCAGGATGGAGTGTTGTGGTGTCGGTGCAGCCGCGGCCGTGGCCGAAGCCTGCCGAGGTGATCGTTGCGGCGGTGCGGGCGAAGTACGCCTGGCGTGAGGCGCCGCTTGCGGTGCAGGTCCGTGATCGGTTCGGTGAGTTGTTCCCGGACGTCGAGTTCGAGTCGGCGTTCGCCGGTCGGGGCCGGCCGGGGTGGTCACCTGGCCGGTTGGCGTTGGTCACCGTGCTGCAGATGGCGGAGGGCTTGACCGACCGGCAGGCCGCCGAGGCGGTGCGGGAGAAGCTGTCGTGGC
The DNA here is from genome assembly GCA_036000965.1 of Actinomycetes bacterium. Classification (NCBI taxonomy): domain Bacteria; kingdom Bacillati; phylum Actinomycetota; class Actinomycetes; species Actinomycetes bacterium. The sequence continues at coordinate 4,396 of DASYUT010000283.1, read as the reverse complement.
AGTACGCCCTGGGTTTGGACCTGGATGATCCGGGGTTCGATCACACCGTGCTCAGCGAGTTCCGCGCCCGGGTGGTCGATCACGGGTTGGAGGAGCGGGTTCTCGACCTGCTGTTGGACCGCTTGGTCGAGGTCGGTCTGCTGGGCCCGGGCGGGAAGCAGCGCACGGATTCCACGCATGTGGTCTCCGCGGTCCGCGACCTCAACCGGCTCGAGCTGGCCGGTGAGTCGGTACGCGCCTGCCTGGAGGCGCTGGCTGCCTGCGCGCCGTGGTGGCTGGCCGAGGTGATCGACGTGCCCGGGTGGAGTCGGCGGTACACCGCCCGGGTGGACTCGTGGCGGCTGCCCACCTCCGAGGCCAAGCGCACGGAGTTGGCCCTGGCCTATGCCCGTGACGGGTACGCGTTGGTCGAGGCGTGCTACCGGGCGGACGCGCCGGGCTGGGTGCGCGAGGTCGAGGCGGTGCAGGTGCTACGGGTGGTGGTGCTGCAGAACTACACACGCACGGTCACCGAGACCGGGACGGAGGTGGCGCGGCGGGAGGCGGAGCGGGACGGTCTTCCACCGGGCAGGTTTCGTCTGAGCTCCCCGTACGACACCGACGCCCGGTGGGGTGTCAAGCGGGACACGTTCTGGAACGGCTACAAGGTTCATCGCAGCGAGACCTGCGACGCCGAGGAGGCCGCGACCAGCAGGCAGGGCGACGGCGCGGGCGCGCGGTCCCAGCCATGCCCGTCGGCCACGGCGGGCTCCGGCCACAGCGAACGGTCCCCGCAGCGGCCCAACCTGATCACGAACGTGGCGACCACCGCCGCGACCGTGCCCGACTCGGCGATGACCGAGGCGATCCACCACGCGCTGGACCGCCGGGGCCTGCTGCCGGCAGAGCACTACGTCGACGCTGGCTACCCTCGGCCGAGCTGGTCGCCGACGCCGCTCGCGACTACGGCATCGCGTTGATCTCCCCAATGCTGCTGGACACCTCACGCCAGGCCAGGGCAGGGACCGGGTTGCACGCTGCGGCGTTCACCATCGACTGGGACAGGAAGCAGGTCACCTGCCCGCAAGGACAGCGCAACGCCTCCTGGAGCCCGGCCACCCAGCGGGGCACCAAGGCGATCGTGGTGAAGTTCGCCGCGAGTACCTGCGGCCCCTGCCCGGCCCGCGATCAGTGCACCACCGCCGCCCGCGGCGGCCGGCAGCTCACCCTCAAGCCCCGCGCGTTGCACGAGACGCTGCAGGCCAACCGCGCCGAGCAAGACACCACAGCCTGGCAGGCCCGCTACGCCATCCGCGCCGGCGTCGAAGGCACCATGCATCAGGCCATCGCCGTCACCGGCACCCGCAACGCCCGCTACAAGGGCCTGGCCAAGACCCCTCTCGAACACGTGTACGCAGCGGTCGCCCTCAACCTCACCCGCCTGGACGCCTGGTGGAACGGCCACCCCCTCGACCGGCGCCGAACCAGCCACCTCGCCCGCCTCGAGTTGGCCCTGGCCGCATAGCCCCGAATTAACCACCAGGGTCGTGGACCCGGGCCTGGTGCAAGTCTCACGGTGGCGGCCAGACGGCGAGATCCCATCGGACGAAGTCTGGATCTACGGCGGTGTGGGCCGCAAGGGCTGAGCCCGTGCCAGGGGTGACGTCACCATGAGCGGCGTGCTCGCGCTGGTCAGCGGCGACGGTGGCAGTCGGGCGACGGTGGGGCGATCGACATCGACATCGAAGAGGGCCTCGCATCCACGACCTGATCGACGAGGCGACTCCCCTGCTGCTCGCCGCGCCGGCGCCCGCCCGTGACGAGGTCGCTGGCGCTATCCAAAACCAATCCGTAGCTCTTTACATATCAGGATCGATCCAGCTTAGTGGTACGAACAGCGCTCTTCTGCCATCTCGTACCTGACACGAGTGGTTGCCGCTCGGACGCCGTGGCCGCAGCGCATCCATCAAGGAAGTGATCCCCATGACGGCCAGGCGCAGCCTCATCACCGACCAGCTCGCCGCATCCTGCTACTTCCGCACCTCGGTCCCCACCGGCCAGCGCAAGGCCCTTGTCCAGATCACCGAACGCTGCAACCTCCACTGCGCCCACTGCTTCGTCTCGGCCGGCGACTACGGCGACACCATGCGCACCGCCGACATCGCCGACCTGCTCATCCCACGGCTTGGCGACTGCCGCGTCAGCAGGGTCACGCTCACCGGCGGCGAGCCCTTCGCCCACCCCGACGTCGTGGAGATCGTCGCCACCTTCCGCGCGCACGGGTTCGGGGTCGGGATCTGCTCCAACGCCACCATCATCACCGACGCCCAGCTCGCCGCCCTGGCCGGCATCGGCGGGATCCACGTCAACGTCTCGCTCGACGGCTTCCGGGCCGAGTCCCACGGCCGCTTTCGCGGCAACCGCGCCTCGTTCCACACCACTATCGAGACCGTCCGCAAGCTCGCCCGAGCCGGCCTGCTTCAGGGTTTGCTGTGCACCCCCAACAACCTGGCCGAGGACGCCGAGTACGCCGAGCTGTGCGCGTTCGCGGTCGACAACGGCGCCGAGTACGTGCTGATGAACCCGCTGTCGGCGATGGGCCGCGGCGTCAAGGGCAAGGGGCCGCTCGGCGCGGCCGAGGAGCGCATGCAGCGGATCTACGACCTGACCGTCCCGTTCGACGGCAATGACCTGGACGTGGTCCATATCCGCTTCCCCAACACCTCGAAGCCGCTGGCGCCCTGCGAGGCGGGCACGATCGTCTACGTGTTCACCCGGGGCGAGCTGACCGTGTGCCCTTACTTGGTGTTCGCCGCCAGGACTCCGCAGTCCCGCCACGACCCGACCGAGTTCATCGTCGGCAACGTCTTCGCCGACCCCGACATCGCCGCGCGGCTGGACGCCTACCGGTTCCACGAGCGCTACCAGGTCGGCGCGAACCCGACCTGCCAGGGCTGCTCGCTGGAGACCGCCTGCGGCAAGGGCTGCCCCGCGGCGGTCGTCTCCGCGGGGGAGCGAATCGGCGCTGTCGACGCCGAGGTCTGCCCCGTGACCACCGCCGAACGCCGCCTCCTGCCCATCGCAAGTGCATGAGCGGTGGGTTGTTCGTCACCATCGACGGGCCGGGCGGGGTCGGCAAGTCCACCTTGACCAGCGAGCTGGCCGCCCAACTCGCCCGCCAAGGCGTCCCGGTGCATCCCACCACCGAGCCGTCCCCTTCTCCGCTCGGCGACCTCGCCCGCCACGCCCCCGAGCACTACCGCGGCCTCACGCTCGCCTGCCTGGTCGCCGCCGACCGCTACTGGCACCTGGAGACCGAGATCCAGCCGCATCTTGCGGCCCGCGAGGTGGTGATATCCGACCGCTACGTGCCCACCTCGATGGTCCTGCAACGCATCGACGGGGTCGACCGCGACTTCATTTGGCAGCTCAACCGCCACGCTCCTCCGCCGGACCTCGCTGTCATCCTGCGAGCCGATCCGACCGTGCTCGCCGCACGGCTGGCCGCACGAGGCCCGCACACTCGATTCGAGCGCGCCCCGGGCGCCGGCGAGGTAGAGTCCCGCCTCTACCAGCAGGCCGCCGAGCGACTTGAGGCAGCCGGCTGGAGCCTGCTGACCGTCGACTCGACCCGTGCGGCGCCCGAGGAGATCGCCACGACCGTCCTTGCCCGCATCCTGACCCTCCGGGAGAACCTGCAGCCACGATGACCCAGCCATCCGCCCCCGACCCGCTCGGCCTGCTCACCTTCAACATCGGCAACCCCTCGCCAGAACGCGCTGAGCGCCAGCTCGCCTGGCTCGCCGAGCGTCCCGAGGACGTGCTCGTCCTCACCGAGACCCGCGCCAGCCGCGGCTGCGAGCTGCTCGCCGAACGGTTCGCCGCGGCCGGCTATGCCGTCACCTTCCCGCGGCCCGAGCAGGGCGAGTACGGGACGATGATCGCCGCTCGGGTCGCCAGCCACCCGGGCACCTGGGCCGGCCAGCTCGACTACCTCCCCGCCCGGGCCGCGTCGATCATGCTGCCGATCGGCGACGGCGTCGAGGTCGTCGGGCTGTATGTGCCATCGCGCGATGCGACCGAGGCGAAGGTCGAGCGCAAACGCCGGTTCCTGGAGCGCTGCCTTGGCGCGTTCGCGGTCGCCGCTGGCGGGGCAGGCATCGTGCTGCTGGGCGACCTGAACATCGTCGAGCCCGACCACCGGCCACGCTATCCCTTCTTCCACCCGTTCGAGTACGCCTTCTACCGGCGCCTCGAAGACCTCGGCCTGGTCGACGCCTTCCGGCACCTGCACGCCGGCCAGGTCGAGCACAGTTGGGTCGGGCGCACCGGTGACGGCTACCGCTACGACCACGCCTTCATCTCCAAGGGCCTGCTGGATGCCCTCGACGGCTGCGCCTACCTCCACGAGCCACGC
>DASYUT010000282.1 GCA_036000965.1 Actinomycetes bacterium | reverse complement strand
CCACCCCCGGCCGGTACCAACTCTACAGATGACCTCACCGAGCGCTCGTAGAATGCCTCGCCGCAGCTCGAAGGCGCGAAGCAGCAGGTCCCAACCCTACCTTCTCACGCGGTACTACCGGCAGCGCGGCGCCGGGTCGGTTGGCGACCATCATGGCTCGCCTTGCTCTGTTCAACGACGTTCACCCCGAAAGAGGCGAGGGGGGCGTGGCGGCATACAAGGCGTCGAACTTCGGTGGCGCAGCGGCCCGATGTGCTCCACGAGTGCTGGGCGCAACATGGCGAGCCTCTGACGCATCCGCTCCCTGACGGTCGTCCCGTGCAACGCCGTCAAGGTCAGCTTCGTCCTGCCCGAGGACGCGATCCCCGGCGAGGCCTCGGTAGTCGGCGACTTCAACGGCTGGGACCCATTCGCCCACCCGCTGCGGCGCCGCCGCAACGACACCCGCAGCGCCGTGGTGACCCTGCCGCCCGAGCGCCGGTTCGCCTTCCGTTACCTCGCCGAGGGCGGCCGCCGACGACGCCGGCCAACCCGGTCCGTCGCCGGCGTTGGCGTGGTAGCGACGAACTCTCGCAGCAGCGCCGCGAACCGGGACGGGTCGCTCAGATGCGGAAGGTGTCCGGCCTCCTGGAACACCTCCAGCCGGCTGCCAGGAATCGCCTGCTGCGCCGCGACGCCATGCGCGACCGGGATCAGGCGGTCGCGGGCGCCCCACACCAGCAGGGTGGGGATGTGCGCCACCGCCGGCAGCCGCTCCAACGCACTGACCGTCTGCCCGCCCGGATCGACCACGGTACGGATCGTGGCCAAGAAGGCGCGCCGTACCTCGGCGTCGCCCAAGCTGACGTACCCGCGCCACAGCTCCTCCAGATCGGGCCCAGACCGCAGGCCGAACCGGCTCAGTTGCTCGGCGAGCCGCTCCCCGCCGCGGAGCAGCCAGGGCGCGCTGATCAGCGGCAGCACCCACTCGGCCCCGGGCAGCGTCGGCGCGCGCAGGATCGGGTTGACGTCGCGTCCGAGCCCCCCGCTGCTGACCAGGACCAGCCGCTCGCACTGTTCCGGGAACAACCACGCGAACTGCATGGCCACACCGCCGCCCAGCGAGTGGCCCACCAGCGTCGCCAGCTGCACCCCCAGCGCGTCGAGCAGGTCCCGCAGCCTGCCGGCGTGGCCGCCCAGCGAGTAGTCCCCGCGCGGCTTGGCCGAGTCCCCGTGCCCGAGCAGGTCGGGCGCGATGACCGTGAAATCCTGTACCAGCAGCGACACCAGCTGTTCCCAGCTTCGCCGACTCCCCAGGATGCCGTGGATGAGCACCACGACCGGGCCGCCGCCGGCCTTGACGTAGTGAACGTCGTCTCCGTGCAACGACAGTGTGAAGATGGGGGGATCTTGGTCCATGAGCTGCCCCCGCCTTCCGAGAACTTACCTATCGGTAGCTTACGCGACCGCAGGACGTCACTCGTCGAGGCGCTCTCGCCAGCGGGGTGGCGCACGCGGCTACCGGGCCGCCCAGCTGGAAGGCGGCGTCGCCGCGGAGCGGCTGCAGCTGGCGGCGTTCGCGCTCGGCGTTGGCGCCACCGGAGTCACCTTCTTGGACGACGACGTCTCGGCGTTCTTCGGCACCCGTGCCGCACCGATGCTCAGCGTCGCGGTCGGCGTCCCTGCCTGTCGGGCACGGCCGGGCATGCGCCCGGCCCAGCTGCCGCGCATTGGCTTGGCGGAGCGCTGACGGCGCGGGACACGTCCCCTCCACCCTATCCGCGGCGGCCTCGTCACGTCTGTCACCTCCCGTCACCCACAACCCAAATCGACATCAGTCATCCAGCCACCAAGGAAACCTACGCCGCTTCCGAGGCGTCGCTCGGAACCGGTGGCCCCTGACGGGGCAGTTGCAGGTCGCAGGGCGACGAGGTTTACCCTCCCGCTATGGATGAGCTGAGCGAGCGGTACGGCGAGCTGCTGGCCGGCAGCTACGACTGCGTGGACCGGATCGTGCTCAACGCCTCCTTCTCGCTGGGGCACAACCCGGGCGGGTTCCGGGTCTGGTGGCGGCGTCTGCACGGGGACAGCGAAGAGCAGTTGGACAACGCGCACCTGATGCGCATGGCGGGCCGGTTCAGCCGCCGGGTGCGCGGGTTCGCCAAGGCCCACGGCATCCCGGTCATCGACTGCGGCCGCGGGAGCACAAGCACCGCATCGCCGAGGAGTACCTGGCCACCCACACGGTGGGAGCGGGGGTGTTCT
>DASYUT010000281.1 GCA_036000965.1 Actinomycetes bacterium | reverse complement strand
GCAGCGCCACCGTGGGCAGCAGGTCGGTCGGCGTCTGCGTGAACAGCCCGGCCAGGCGGTCGATCAGCGCCAGCCGGGCGGAGGAGCCCTCCAGGTCCCGGTACGCCTCCGCGACGATCTCGTACCGCACCCGTGCTCCCTCCACCCGACACGCCAGCCACCAGCCCGTAGAACCCGGCGGCCGTGCAGGCAGGATATCGGCAGACCACCACGGTGGGTCCACGCGGGAAGGCCCCGGCTGCCGTCCGGTGCTTGCCATGGCAATCCCGCTGCGGGCGGCCGTCGGCCGACCAGACCGGGGCGCGCCGTTGGACGACCCCTCCACCTGGCCCGCTACGCCGAGCAGGTCACCCTGCTGGTCCGCGGCGGCTCCGTGGCCGACGGCATGTCGGCTTACCTGGTGCGGGAGGTGGAGGCGGCGGCGACCATCATCGTCCGGCTGCGCACCGAGGTGGCCGCCGTCCACGGAACCGGGCGGTTAGAGGCGCTCACCCTGCGGGCTGACACGACGGGCGCGACCGAGACGCTGCCCGCCGGGGCGCTGTTCATCCTGATCGGCGCCGAGCCGCACACCGACTGGCTGGCGGGGACGCTCGAGCGTGACGACCGGGGTTCGTCCTGACCGGCCGCGACCTCCTCCGCGACGGCAGGTCCCCCCCCGGGACTGGCGGCTGGACCGGCCACCGCTGCTGCTAGAGGCCAGCTGCCCGGCGTGTTCGCGGCCAGCGACGTCCGTCGCGGCTCGGTCAAGCGGGTCGCGTCGGCCGTCGGCGAAGGCGCTACCGCCGTCCAACTCGTCCACCAGTACCTCAGCGAGCCCGCGCCAGTTGTCGGTTGACATCCCCACGCCGTGGGATGTCTCCCCCGCCCGGCGGCCCTTGGCGAGGTTTTGCGACCGACGCCGGCGCATTCATCTGACCGATCCGGGAACCGCAGCGATGCGCTCCACCACGATGGCGCGTCGATGTCCGCGCTGGCCTCAGGCCGGGCCGAGCGTTCCCGCGTAGCGAGCTGGCACCCTTCCGGACTCGACCAGCCAGCAGACCATGTCGGTGATGGTCTCTGTGAAGGATGTGGGCTCGACGCCGAGTTCGGTTCGCGCGGCGGAGTCGTCGAGTCGCGTGTTGCGGCGTATTATCTCGACGCCCTCACGGTCGGCCGGATAGCGCCAGCGGTCGGGCAGCCGCCGTTGGACCGCGCCGATGAGCCGCGTCGCGGGGCTGATCACCGCCCCCGGCACGACGAGGTGGGGGAATCGTCGCCCGGTCGTGACCGCAAGGGTGGCGAACAGCATGTCGCCCTCGAGGTGATGCCCAGGCACGACGTACCGACGTGGCCCTCCCCCGGGGCGGAGCACGGCCTGGATCACCGCGGCGGTGTCGCGAACGTCGACGACGTGCAGCCCTCCCCGCGGCCAGAGCGGGAAGCGGCCGAGCAGGACCCAGCGCAGCGTTTCGCTCTGCTCACCGCGGTAGGGGTCGTGGGGACCATAGACAGCGCCCGGGTAGATCGTCACCACCGGCGCGCCTGCATCCTGCAACCGGCGGGCGACCTTCTCCGAGGCGATCTTCGACTGCGCATACGGCAGCTCGATGTCACCGAGCGGCAGGTCCGGCCCGCTCCCGGCATACCGGGTCAGCGCCACCGTCGTCGACACGTGGACGACCGGATCCAGCCCGCGTTCAACCGCGCGACCCAACACGACCTCGGTGGCGCGGGCATTGGTGCGCTGCATGTCCTTGGCACGCCGCGGGTCCAGGGAGTAGACCGCCGCCGCGTGCACGACCGCCGCGCAGCCCTCGACGGCCCGCGACACCGCGCGCTCGTCGAGCACGTCACCCACGACGATGTCGGAGACCGCCAGCCCCAGCGGGCCGAGGGACACGGGCACCTGGTCCGGCCGGCGCACCAGCAGCCGCACGTCGTGCCCGGCACGCACAATCGCGGCGGCGGTGTGGGAACCCACCAAGCCGGTACCACCGGTAACCAAGACCCTCATGCCCGCAATGATGCCATGCCCGAGCGGACCAAGGGTCAGGCAGCGGTGCGGCCTCTTGGGTCGGGGCTTTCCCCGTCCAGTACTCATCCGCGAGGGATCGCCTCTTGTGCGCCGCCCTGTCCTCTGTTGAGATCAGCAAGTCGGGCTGGCCGTGTCGGTAAGGAGAGGAGGCGGCCGCATGGCAGCGATGCGAAGCCCGCAGGAGGTGTTTGGCCACCACGCGCAGGCGCTGGGGGCCGAGGACCTCGAGGAGATCGTCGCTGACTACAGCGACGACGCCGTCTTCATCACCCCGGCAGGCATCCAACGCGGCAAGGACGGTATCCGCCAGGCGTTCACCAAGCTCCTCAGCGAGGTGCCGCAGGCCACCTGGGACATGCAAGAACACGATCTACGAGGACGACGTCATGCTCCTCGAGTGGGGGGCCGAGGGCGGCGGCAACCGCATCGAGGACGGCATCGACACTTCGTCTTCCGCGACGGCCTGATCCGGGTCCAGACCGTCCGGTACACCTTGCAGCCTGCTCGCTGACGGAAGGAGACGGCGATGCGGCAGGACATCGAGTTCGACGCCGAGGGTGTGACGCTGCGGGGCTGGCTGTACCTGCCCGACGGGGCCACCGGCCCGGTCCCCACCGTCGTCATGGCCCACGGCTTCTCCGCCGTCAAGGAGATGTACCTGGACAGCTTCGCGGAGGCGTTCGCCGCCGGCGGCTTGGGGGCGCTGGTCTTCGACAACCGGAACTTCGGTGCCAGCGACGGCGAGCCGCGACAGGAGATCGACCCGTGGGCGCAGGTGCGTGACTACCGGCACGCGATCACCTACGCCCAGACCCGCCCGGAGGTCCACGCCGACCGCATCGGGGTGTGGGGGTCCAGCTACAGCGGTGGCCATGCGCTGGTGCTGGGGGCGATCGACAAGCGCGTCAAGTGCGTCGCCTGCCAGGTGCCGCTGGTCAGCGGCATCCGCAACATCCAGCGGCTGGTGCGCCAGGACTTCCTGGCTCCCAACCGTGCGGCGTTCGACCAGGACCGCGCCGCCCGCTTCCGGGGCGAGCCGCCGGCGATGGTGCCCGTGGTCGACCCCGACCCCATGGCCGTCTCGGCCCTGCCCACCCCTGACTCCTGGGAGTGGTTCAGCGACACTGGCAAGAGCCGCGCGCCGGCCTGGAGAAACGAGGTCACGCTGCGCACCGTCGAGATGCTCATGGAGTACGAGCCCGGCGCCTACATCGAGGGCATCAGCCCCACGCCGCTGCTCATGGTCGTCGCCGCCGGCGACCACCTGACCCCGACCGACCTCGCCCTCGAGGCCTACCAGCACGCCCGTGAACCGAAGCGGCTGGTGCTGCTGCCTGGCGGCCACTTCGACGCCTACGTAAAGGACTTCGACCCGGCCAGCGGAGCCGCCCGCGACTGGTTCCTCGAGCACCTTGGCAAGTCGGGGTAGATCTTCCTGTTGTCGCTGCCTTGGCACGAAGACGGTGCCTTCCGAGGAGGTGGGCCAGGATGGCGTCGGGAGATGAGCTTGCGTACGTGACGGCGACGGAGCTGGCGGGTCGGATCCGGCGGCGCGAGCTGTCGTCGAGCTGGCCAATCTCACCTCGCCGACCCTGGCGGTCGCCGGGGCCAACCGGCTGACGAGCTGGCGTTGGAGACAGGTCAGTTGCTGGTCAACAATCCTCGCGCCTGGTTCGTAGCCGTCTCGGCGCCAGACCCGCTCATTAGTGTGACACAGCCTGCTCGGGGCGACCCTGGGATGCAGTCCTCGCCATCGCTCGGCAAGCCCAGCGACGAGCGACCGGCTTCACTGCAAAGCAGATGGCCATTGACACCCGCGCGTGTCGCCTTGGCCCCGGCCCCTGTACGTTCTGCCCTCGGGCACTGGAAACCCAGCCCGCTTGAGTTGAGCTCGTCCAGCAGGGCCTCGAGAGCGGCTATAACAGTGCCGGGAGGGCGATCCGCAGCCCGATCAGGCAGCGAGCGCCTTGCCTTGGCGCGAAGGGGGATCGTGGGAGAGCTGCCCGAGTACGTCGACGGTCTGCCGAACCTGTGCGGTTCGGAGGCGCTGATCGAGGGGGCGGTCGCGGCCGGGCGGGCTTCGAGCCGCGGGTGATGCTGGAGTACTCGGGCACGCTGCTTGAGGGGCTGCGGCGCATGGGCGCGGGCGAGGTGCTCGACACCCTCGAGCGGCTCACCCGCGACCCGAGCGTGCGGCATGCGGTGGAGTGGCTCGG
>DASYUT010000280.1 GCA_036000965.1 Actinomycetes bacterium | reverse complement strand
GCCTAGGGCGACGGAGCCCGCCTCAGCGGGCCACCAGCCAGACGTCTCCCGAGCCCAAGGTCCGAGCCAGGTGCAGGTCCCAGCAGCCGGCCTCGGGGAACACGAACCCGGTGCCCCACTCGTCACCGGGCCGGTTCCAGTTCGAGCCGGTATGCTCCTCCGGCCCGAAGGTGCGCCTGGCCGACATGCCGTCGCTGCGGGTGGCGGTGATCCGCAGCGGCCCGCTCCCGGTCATGCGCCAGACGATCTTGACCTCCTTGCCGACCGGGAGCGGGACCGGCGCGAACGGCAGCGCCCACAACTCGGCGCCGCGGGCGGTGCCGTGCACCTCGATGCCGGCTTGCTGCCCGGACTGCAGCCAGGGCGTGGCCGGGGAGGGCGGACGGCAGCCGGCAGCACCGAGGCGCCCGGCGCTCGCTTGCGGTTGCGTCGCAGGGACGGTCGTGGCCGTGGTGCGCTGTGGTGCAGCGGGGGCCGCCCGGTGCGTGGCGCCTGGCGTGCAGCCGCCTGCCAGCGCCAGCAGCGCCCCGGCTGCCAGGAGCCGCATCGCTGGCCGCATCGTGCCTCCTGTCCGCGTTCCTGGATGCTACGCCGCGAACCCGCAACTGGTTCCCCCACGAGCGCGGCCCACACCGGTCGTCCTCGATCAAGGCTCCGTAAACCGCAGTGTTGTCGAGCGGCAAGCCCTAAGCGCGATCGAGGCATGCGGCCGAACTTTCTTTGGGTGCCCGCCGCCCGCCTTGATCACTGCCACAGCACCCGACAGGTTCGGCCGTCCCATCGCGCTTGACCTCGTGGCATCCCTGCCCCACCTGCACCAGGGCCTCGGGGCGTGCGGCTAGCAAGCAGGCCGGGGGCGACACCCACGCCTGCGGCTGTCACCTCGGCCGGACCCGCCCTGGGCGCGCTCGTGAGACAGGGATGCCGACGAGTGTCAGCGATGCACCGCCGCGATGGTCTGGTCGAGCTGCACCAGGTGGGCACGGTCGTGGCCAGCCATGGTCTCGGTGGCCAGGCGAAAGCTCGTCGGTCCCCGTTCCTCATGGATGCCCAGCCGCCCCCACAGGGCCTCAGGGGTGCCGTTGACGAGTGCGAGGTTGGCCGCGCGCAGCGCCGCAAAGGCGGCAAGCAGCTCCCCAAACGGGGGGCGTGCGAGCAGCGCCCAGGCCTCCTGGTCGTAGCCGATCAGCCGCGGGCGATCTTGGGCCAGGATGGCCCGCGCCCGGAACGCGTAGGCGATCTCGGCGTCCCACAGATGGCCCAACAGCTCCGCCACCGACCATTCCCGGGGCGCGGGTCGCCGGCCGACCACCTCGGCGGCAAGCCCCCTGGTCCGCTGGTGGAACGCGTCCGGGGTCGCGGCCAAGACCTCGAGCGGGTCGGTGGTTCCCAGCAGCGCCAGCAGCTCCTGCTGGTAGCCTTGGGGGTCTGCGACCGGGTCGGCGGCGATGATGCGCTCCTCCATGTGGCCTCCTTGGCCGGGTTCCAGGTTCTGGTCCAGCGTAGCGGCGGGTCGCCCTGCCTATGTCTGTGAGCCGGCGGCCTGGCATGGCCCGCTCAAGGCGCTCCTTCGAACCAAGTGGCTGCTGAGCCGCCTTCGGCGGCGATCGACAGACCGGCCAACCTGGTTCGCCCCACGCCTTGACCTCGCGGCATCCCGCTCCGCCGACACCGCTGGCGTCCTCGCCCTGGTCGGGCATGCCAGGCTGCCTGCCATGCCGTCCGCCGACGGTCGGCGTGCACCCTACGATGTCCACCCATCCGGGTCCGTCGTCCGGTGCCCGGTTGTCCAGCCGTCCAGTGTCCGCCCGTCCGGTGGCCGGCCATCTGGTTCCGTCGTCTGGGATCCAGCTGTCTAGCCGCCTGGTGTCCGCCCGTCGCCCGGTCGCGTCCGTCTCGCCCCACATCAGCCCGGCGGTGGCGCTTGAGGACCAGGTCGGTGCGGCCGGGCAGCCTTCACGACTGGAACCGGTTGAGTTCCAGGTGGGCTGCCGTTCCCCGAACGGCTCGGTCCACGGCCCAAGGAGGCCTGGACGCTCGCAGGTCATGGGTCGGTCAGGGGTGTCGGCCGCGGACCTGGTCGGGTCGCGCTCGGGCCGGGCGGCGGCCACGCCCCGACCGCTGACCGAGCAGAGGGCCAGACCGGCGCGAGGTCGCCCGGTCGCTGGCGCTGCGCCAAGGCACAGGGCTGGCTACAGCGCGACGTTGCTGCACCTGCCGCGCGGCCGCCGTGCTGGGCTCGACGCGCGACTACTGTCCGTGGTCGTCGTCGTGGGGCCAGACGCCCGCGTGGACAGGCCTGGAAGGGCCAACAAGTCCTACGACGAGGATGGCCGCACGGCCCCAACTGCGACAAGGGGTACGACTACCCACGCTGTCGCAGGGCGCTGCGCCGACGCGGCATCACCCGCGGATCGCCCGGCGTGGGAAGGAGTCGAGCGGGCGGCTGCGCCGCCACCGCACGTGGTGGAGCGGTCGCTGGCGTGACTGGTCGGCCACTGGCGGTTTCAGGTCCGCTACAAGCGGCGCGCTGACATTCTGCTGGGATTCCTCCACCTAGCGTGCGCGCTGATCTGCCTCAAGTCGCTGACCCGGCCGAAGGCATGAAACTGTGCTCAGCGCCCGTCCTGGTGATCGCGCGGCGGTACCGATCGGCCAGCGTCCGGAGCTGCTCGACGAGCTCGGGGGGCTCCACGACGTCGAAGTCAGCGTCGAGCATCCCCAGGTAGGCGGCGAGCATCTGGGGGGTGTCGGAACCGACGTTGATAATGCAGCTGTGCTCGTCGACCGCCTCGACCAGGACCGCAGGCGGGAGCTGCCCGGTGATCACCGCGGCCGGTGCGTGCACCCGCACCCGGGCCCGGTAGCGCCACATCGCCGACCCCACACCCCGCAGCAGGTAGGTCGCGACGTCACCGTCGGGTAGCTGGCGGGGGGCAAACCGCGGGCCGGTCGGGGTGCGGGGCCGGATGCGGTCGGCACGGAAGGTGCGCCAGTCTGCCCGGTCGGCGTCCCAGGCCACCAAGTACCAGCGGCCACGATCGTGCGCCAGCCGGTGCGGCTCGACGGTACGGATGCTCGCCGACCCGTCGTGGTCGCGGTAGTCGAACCGCAGCCGCTGGTGGTCGCGGCAGGCGCCGGCGATGGCGGTCAACACCTCGGGGTCTACGCTCGGTCCTGGTGCGGGGATCTCCACGGTGGCGCTCTGCAGCGCGTTGACCCGATGGCGCAGCCGCGACGGCAGCACCTGTTCGAGCTTGGCCAGCGCCCGCAGCGAGGTCTCCTGGATGCCGGTCACGCTGCCCGCGGCGGTGCGCAGCCCGACGGCGACCGCGACGGCTTCGTCGTCGTCCAGCAGCAACGGGGGCAGGGCCGCGCCCGCGCCGAGCCGGTAGCCGCCGCCCACGCCGGGGCTGGCGTGCACCGGATAGCCGAGGCTGCGGAGCCGCTCCACGTCGTTGCGGACGGTCCTGGTGGTCACCCCGAGCCGGTCTGCCAGCTCCGCGCCGGACCAGTCGGCCCGCGCCTGCAGCAACGACAGCAAGCGCAACAGTCGCGCCGAGGTCCGCACCATCCCAACCGATGATCCCAGGTATCGCGGAACGATTCTTTCCGGAATGGTTGGTAGCGTACCACTCGTCCGGTGAACCCCACGCAAGGAGGCTACGGTGGCCAGGGTGACCGCCCGCGACACCACGGAGATCCGGCCGTTCCGGATCGCCATCCCCCAGGCCGACCTGGACGACCTGCATGCCCGGCTGGCCCGCACCCGCTGGCCCGACGAGCTTCCCGGGGTCGGCTGGCGCCGCGGCGTGCCCCTGGGCTACCTCAAGGAGCTGGCCGCCTACTGGGCCGACGGCTACGACTGGCGCGCCCACGAGGCCAAGCTCAACCAGTTCCCGCAGTTCACCACCACCATCGACGACCAACCCATCCACTTCCTGCACGTCCGCTCGCCCGAACCCGACGCGCTGCCGCTGCTCGTCACCCACGGCTACCCCAGCTCGGTCGCGGAGTTCCTGGAGATCATCGGGCCGCTGACCGACCCGCGCGCCCACGGCGGCGACCCCGCCGACGCCTTCCACGTGGTGGCGCCGTCGCTGCCGGGCTTCGGCTTCTCGACACCACTCCGGGCAGCGGGCTGGGAGTCCGGTCGTACCGCCAAGGCCTGGGTCGAGCTGATGCGCCGCCTCGGCTACACCCGCTACGGCGCCCACGGCGGCGACATCGGTGCGGGCGTGTCCGGGGACCTGAGCGGCCTTGACCCCGACCGCGTCGTCGGCGCGCACGTCAACACCGATCCGATGGCGCTGGCGCTCCTCGGCTTCCTGCCTGCCGAGCTGGACGGCCTCTCCGAGACGGAGAAGGCAAGCCACCAGCGGCTGCGCCAGTACGGCGAGGACGGCAAGGGCTACCTGCAGATCCAGGGCACCCGCCCGCGGACGCTGGCCTACGGCCTGACCGACTCGCCGGCCGGGCAGCTGGCCTGGATCGCGGAGAAGTTCAAGGAGTGGACCGACCCCACCAAGGAGCTGCCCGACGACGCCGTCGACCGCGACCAGCTCCTGACCAACGTCAGCGTGTACTGGTTCACCCGCAGCGGCGCCTCCGCGGCGACCTTCCTCTACGAGGCCGCGCACGCGGTTCGGGAGTGGGGAGCGCCCGCGCCGGCACCGACCGGCTTCGCGGTGTTCGGGGAGGGCAGCCTCATGCGGCGCGTGCTCGACCCCGAGCACAAGGTCCAGCACTGGTCGGAGTTTGACCGCGGCGGCCACTTCGCCGCCATGGAGGTGCCCGACCTGCTGGTCGGCGACGTGCGCGCGTTCTTCCGCCGCTTCCGCTGAGACTCCGGTCAAACGAGCGCTAGGGTGCCGGCCTTGGGACCGGGTCGGCGCCCAGCCAGAGCACCACTGGACGCAACCGCCGATCGTGCTGATGCCGCTGACCAGACACGTTGACCGGTTGGATCACACGGCCTGGCACAGCGGGCCCAGCGCCCTGTCGCTCGTTGCGAACGCAGACGCACTCGCGGACCAACAAATCAGTCGAAGGTCGGAAACGCGCTCTACGCTCTAACGGTGTGGGGGGTGCTCGTTGACGCGGTGCGAGGCCCGCGCCGAGCACGAGCATCCAGATGATGAAGATGGCGACCCCGACGAGTAAAGAGTTCCTCTCCGGGGTTTAGGCGCGCAACAGCTGTTGGCGTCTCGGACCGAAGGCCAGGCGGATGGAGCTCAGCTACTAGTCCGGCATTCGGAGCGCGAAGAAGTTCACAAGCTCGGAAGCCGCCGGCGGGTCGAGGTTGCTGAGGCTGACCACGACGTAGCCGAGCTGGGGGAATACCCGGAGCTCACCGTTCATGCCGGGCGCTCCACCGCCGTAACCGTAGCTCCCCGGCGGCCCTTCTCCTGCACGGCGAAGCCATACCCGTACTGCTGCCGGTGCGGGCGGGTGGCTTCCGGGAGCGTCGCCTTCGGGATCAGCGTCCCCGAGCTCAACGCCTGTGCGAATCGCATGAGGTCGCCGACCGTCGAGTCGCCGCCGCCCGCCGCCGTGCCCCTCCATGGGAGCGTGTCGCTATTCGGCACCCAAGCACCACCAGAAGGGGATGACCTCATGTATCCGACGGCCCGGTTCGGTACGTCCTCGGATTCAGGTAGCGAGCCCGTGAACGTCATGTCGGCCCGGCGGAAGACGTTGTCGCGAACATAGTCGTCCTACGACCCACCGCTCACTTGTTCGATGAGCGCGCCGAGCAGGACGAAGCCGTAGTTGGAGTACTCAAAGCGGGCGCCCGGCTCGTGCGTGAGCCCGCGCGAGCCATAGAGCTTCACGTAGTCGCTGTGCTCCCGCAGCGCCAGGGGCGGTTCCGCTCGAACTCCGGACCGAAGATGTCGCCGGTGCCTCCGGTATGGGTGAGCAAGTGCCGCACGGTGACCTTCGAGGCTACGTCCTTGTTCGGATAGTCGGGCAGGTGATTGCCGATGGGGTCGTCCAGCGCCAGCTTGCCCGTCTCGACGAGCCGCAGCGTCGCGACCGCTGTGAACATCTTGTTCATCGAGCCGATGCGGAACCTCGTCGCCGGCGTGTTCGCCGTACCGGACTCCCGGTCGGCACGGCCCCAGGCGTCCTGGAGCAGAACCTTCCCGTGCCGGGCGACGAGCACGGCGCCGGAGAACTGGTCGGCACCGGCACGCTCCTCGGCATGGTCCGAGAGCGCCGCCAACGCGTCCGCTTGCGTCATCCTGTGCAGGACGAGAAGGAACAAGCTCAGTGTGACGAATGCGACCAGCGCTGCAGCAGCGACTGCGCTCCTGCGGCCCCGGACCTCCCTCATGGCGCCGAGGTGTTGGATCCGATTCGTGGGCATCTCGCTCATCCTCTTACCGCATCTCATTGTGCTCCTCTGTCGAGGCCGATGAGCGACCCGGTCCGTTTCAGGTCTCTTTCAGCCCAGCAACAGCTGTTAGCGTCCCGGGCCGGGAGGCCCGATGGAGTTCCGGATCCTGGGACCGCTCGAGGTGTGGGACGAAGGCGGCGAGGTATCCCTGGGCGGACGCCAGCCGCGTGCGCTTCTCGCCGTGCTCCTCCTCCACCCGAACGAGGTCGTTCCCACTGACCGGTTGATCGACGAGCGCTCGGGCGAGGACTCGCCCGAGCGCGCCGCACGATCACGGTGAAGAACGACGGCTCCTGCTCCCTGCGACCCGACAACGCCACCCGGAACATGGCCTGGGCGATGCCGCTTTCGGTGTAGCGGACCTCGGGGTCGTCGGTGAGGTTGCCGGCGAAGCTCACGCTGGCCTCGGTCATGCTGCTGCCCTCCTGATGCCTGGTCGGGCGGTCTGCCCGTCCTCGTGGAACAGGCCCGGTGGATGCCGTGGCCTGCTCTGAGGTCGCCGGGGGCAAGCGGTGGAGCCAACGAAGTCGGCCCGACTGAATCAAGGCTGCCGGCCATTGGTCGGCACGGGTGCCGGCTTGGTTGGTCGGAGCGCTTGCGGCTGGTGGTCGGGCATGCCAGCACCGTCCCGGCCAGATCCCTCCACCCTGGACGTGGTGGGAGAACGAGGCTCCCGCCGCGAGGGCCGCTCTTCGGCCCGCTTCAGGCCGGCTGCTCGGTCTGTTCCAGGATCCAGCGAAGGTAGTCGGGGCCGCCGTCGATGATCGGAAGATCAACGACGCTGGGCACCTCGTACGGGTGGTCTCGCTTCACGCGGTCGATGATCTGCGGGAGGAGGCTGCGTCGGGTCCGCAAGGCAACTCGGCCCTCGGTCTTGTCGTGGACCTGGCCTTGCCAGCGGTAGATGGTGCGGATGGGCTGGAAGTTGTGCCCCGAAGCGCATAGCCGGTCGCGCACGAGCCGGCGGGTGAACTCCACCAGCCAGTCCGAATCGGGCGCGGTGATGATGACGTCGCAGACCTCATCCACTCGAGCCGACGTGTCCATGACACCTCAGTAACAGGACTTACGCGGTGGCGCGGAGGTGAGCAGGGCAGGCGTTGAGGGGCGCGGGTGGTTGCTCGCCTTGGCAGGTGATGGCCAGCTGCCAGCGCTCCTTGACCGCGGCGACACGCTCGGCAGGGTCCAGGCGGAGCTGTTGCAGCACCACGAAGGCGAACAGGACCACGGCGACGTGGCGGACCATCGCCTGACCCGTCCAGCACTGGCAGGCACCCAGCCCGGCGTCCTGCTTGGTGTCACGGAAGATCGTCTCCACCCGCCACCTGCTTTGCTTGCGCGCCACCACCGTGGCAAGGTCGGCGGTCAGCTCGCCAGTGACGAGGTAATCATGGTTGCCGTGACGGTTTCTGGTCACAACCAACCGCACGACCCCGTACGTTGGCGCGTAGACCGTGACGGCGACCGCGCGCAGGCCAAGCCGCGGACGCCATGCCAAGCGCAGCCACCCGGCCAGTTCGGCGACCGACTGCCGCCGGCCGTGCCAGACCACCGTGGTGCGCGGGGCAGCGTCCCGGCCCACACCAGGCCCAGCCGGCCGGCCAGGCGAGTGAACCACCCTGCGGTGTCGTGGGTATCCATCACCAGGTACTGCATCGGCAGGCCGGCAGCGACCAGTTCGGTGAGCATCCGCGCGGCCAACTGCAGCTTGGTCTGGTAGGCGGCGGGGGTGCAGGCGCGCTTGGGCCGCCACAGGCGAAACGCGACCGGGATCCTGAAGCGCCCGTCGAGGCTGCACCACAGCACCACGACGATGTGCATGCCGTAGACCTTGCGCTTGGTGGCGAACGAGGAGGTCCACCCGGCCCACGGCAGCCGCCTGGCGAAGGCCTTCTCGACCACCACGTCGTCCAGGCACAGGCAGCCCGGTTGGTCAGCGCGCCTCACCCACGCGACCAGCAGGCCCATCAGCCGACGTGTGGACAGGGGCGTTACCCGCAGCAGCCGGTTGCGGGCGTCGTGGCAGCGGCCCGGCAGCACGCGCGTGACGCGTGGCTGCGTCGGGCGCGCGTCCAGCAAGATCAGGCCGGTCACGTACAAGGCGATCAAGATCACCGTGGTCGGGCTGCCGACGGAGACCACGACCAGCTGGTCAAGAGCGCGGGTGACCTGGAGGTGCAGCGGGCGGGTGGTACGGTACAGCCGAGACGCCACGAGGAGCCTTCCTTCTTCGGGAACTACCTGCAGACAACAGGAGCGTTCCCGACCGTGGCGTCTCTTGCGGTGCAAGCTCACGCACAGCTCAAGTCACCGCGTAAGTCCTGTCACTTGAGTGACGTGTACGAGCCGCGCACGGAGCTGAACTGGCCCCATCCTTACCATGGATCGGAAGCCAAGCGCCGTGCTAGCCGGCGTCTTCGCAGCTCGCACGACACCGTAGGTGCCGCAGTTATGTGCTGAGTTGCAGACCCGCTGTCGGAGCGCGAGGAAGGGCTCGGTGTCCTGTGCCACGCAAGCCGAGAAAGGTCTGCAGACCTGAGCCGTGGATCTGAGAAGTGCCATCGAAGCTGAGAACTCTTCTTGCCGCTACTGCCGTCGCTACCGCCCGGCTACCGCAGGCGGTGGACACCTCCACCTGCCATCTCGGCTTCCGCTGCGTCGTCCGCCCGCCGGGTGCCGGGTCTGACCGCTGACGGCGGTGCGCCGACCCGGCCGTGCCGGGCCCTCCCGGCACGGCCGTCCATATCGGAGTGTCCAGCTGAGACTGTCCAACGGGGACTATTCGTAGGCCGCGATCTGGTACCGAACCAGCTAGAGCTCGACTGAGCCGAACTCGGGGCGGCCGGTCGGCCGGTACACGTGGATGGCCACGCCCGAGCCGGTGGTGCGCGAGTCCACCAGGGTGAGCCCGGTGGCCACGCCCTGGTCGGGGAAGAGGCGGCGCCCCTCGCCGACGACGACCGGGAAGACCAGCAGCCGGTACTCATCCACCAGGTCGTGCTCGTGCAGCGTGCGCACCAGCCCGCCGCTGCCGTGCACCTGCAACTCCCGCCCCGGCTGCCGCTTGAGCTCGGCCACCGCGGCGGGCACGTCGCCGGTGAGCACCGTGGTGGGGCCCCACTCGGGCGCGGTCAGCGTGGTCGAGGCGACGTACTTGGGCAGCGTGTTGAGCCGGCTCGCGACCGGGTCGTCCGGGTCCGTCGTCTTCGGCCAGGAAGCGGCGAAAATGTCGTACGTGTGCCGGCCGAGCAGGAACGCATCGGCCTGCTCGAACACCTCGTTCATGAACCGGCCGGCGTCCTCGTCAAAGTGCGGGACCAGCCAGCCGCCCCGAGTGAACCCACCGCCGCGGTCCTCGTCCGGACCGCCGGGTCCCTGCATCACCCCGTCGACCGAGAGGAACGTGGTCACCGTCAGCTTCATCGCGCTCTCCTTCCAGATGGTCCTACGGACGGTTGGACGCCGCGGACGCCGGAAACTCATCGGTCCACATCCGCCCGGGAGCCGGTGCGCGGCCCGCCGGTCAGCTCGGCCCAGGCGGCGGCGAGCCTGGCCACCACCGTGTCGAGCACGTCGGGCGGGAACGTCCTCAGGCCCGCGCCAACGAACGTCAGCCGGAGCATAGCAGTCACCGCCTTCATTCCGGCTTCATCCCGGCTGCATCCCGTGCCACCCCAGCCACATGTCACCCGCGCCGATAGACTGCATCTACCCGGGCGCCCACGGCCTGGAGCCAGCCGGTGGCGCGGTCGACAGGTGGGTGCGGTGGGGTACGACACGGCACAGGACCGGCCTGGGGGAACGGCGACGTTCCTGCTCACCGGGGTGGAGCGGGCGAGGCTGCTGTGGGAGCTGGCCCCCGACGCCGCCGCGGCCGCGCTCGCCCGCCACCACGAGCTGCTCGACGCGGCCATCCGAGCCCACGGCGGTGCTCGCACCGGCGGGACCGAGGGCGACAGCGTCCTGGCGGTCTTCGACACAGCCGGTGCGGCGGTCGCCGCCGCCCTGGCCATCCAGCGGTCGATCGCGGCCGAGGTCTGGCCCGCGGGGCTGCCGCTCCAGGTGCGCATCGGGATCTGGAGCGGACGGGCGAGCGCGACCACACGGCTGTCGCCGCCCAGCGCTGCGCCCGGGTGCGTGACGTCGCCCACGGCGGGCAGACCCTGCTGTCGGCGGCCACGGCCGCGCTGGCCACCGACGCGCTGCCAGCGGGCGCCCGGCTGGTGGACCTTGGGGTGCACCGGTTGCGCGACCTGTCCCGCCCCGAGCGGCTGTTCGAGCTGCGCCACGCCGAGCTGGCCGGCGAGTTCCCGCCGCCGTGCTCCCTTGATGTGCTGCCCAACAACCTGCCCATCCAGCTCACCAGCTTCGTCGGCCGCGCCGAGGAGCTGCGCCAGGTCCGGGAGCTGCTGGCGGCGCAACGGCTGGTGACCCTGGCCGGCGCGGGCGGGTGCGGCAAGACCCGACTGGCCCTCCAGGCCGCCGAGCTGGCCGACCACTGGCCCGACGGCGTGTGGTGGGTGGACCTGGGAGCGGTCACCGACCCCGACCTGGTCGCCAGGCTGACCGCCTCCACCCTGCGGGTCCTGCTGGAGCCGACCAGCCGGCCACTGCAGGCACTGGCCTCCCAGGTCCGCGGCCGGGGCTGCTGGTGTGCCTGGACACCTGCGAGCACCTGCTGGATGCGTGCGCGGAGCTGACCGAGGCGCTGCTGCGCGCCTGCCCCAGGTCTCGGTGCTGACCACCAGCCGGGAGCCGCTGGGCGTGCCCGGCGAGACGGTGTGGCGAGTCCCCTCCCTGGTCGAGGACGAGGCGGTGCGGCTGTTCGCCGACCGGGCCGTGCTGGTCCGCTCCGGATTCGACCCCGACGCCCACCGGGACGCCGTCCGTGCGATCTGCCGGCGGCTGGACGGCATCCCGCTGGCCATCGCGCTGGCCGCCGCCCGCGCCCGCGGTCGCGTCGGCGGACGACCCACCGTCGTCACACCCGAGATCATCCGCGCCGCCCGCGACATGCTGCCCAACCCCGACACCCAGCATCACCGCCATCGCCCGGCTGCTCGGCATCAGCCCCGGCACCCTCTACAACCACATCCCCGACCTGCGCGAACTACGCGCCGCCGGACGAGCCCGTCACCAACTCCCACCAGCACCGCCAGCTGAGGTCCAGGGCCCGCAGGGCCGGGAACCTCTCGGCGTAGCGGACGGTGTCGCCCTGGGCGTGCTGCGAGAGCACGATGGTCAGCCCGCGCCGGACCGCCAAGCGGATCCCTCTGCGCCAGCCGCGGGCCTCGCCGAGGCGGTAGGCGAGCTAGACCGCCCAGACCAGCCACGGGTTGCCGGGCTCGGCGTGGGCGGCCTCGTCGAAGCGGGGGTAGTCCGGGCGCGCGTCGAACAGCCTGCGCTGCACGGGCCCGGGCGCTGGGCGGCAGGCTGGTGCGGGCGGCGGCTTGCGGGGGGCGCCACGGCGGTCGTGTCTGCGGACCGGCCCCTGGGGGCGGCGGAGCTTCATCCGGTCGAAGAACAGCTGGTGATGGCGGAGCGTCGGGCTCGATTCCAGGACGCTGACCGCGCCTCGGGCAAGCCCACCGGCGGCGTGGGCCTGGTAGCGAGCCTGGGTCCAGCACAGCCGGCAGGAGCCGTCCTTGACCGCGAGGACCCTGCCGCAGCCCGCGCACTCGCCCTCGCCGGGATGCTTGTGCCTCCGCACGCCGCACGCGCCGCAACGGCGTGCGCCCAAGACCCCCCAGGCCAGGCAGCCCACGCAGGTGGAGGCGCCCTTGCGGGACCCCCGCGCCGGCACCTCAGGCTCAGAGCGGCGGCAACGATCGCCCGTCGCGGCGCTTGGGCGTCACCGGCCGCCCCGCCGGCGAGGAGGGCGTGGAAGGCGAAGAGGCTGCCGCCTGGCGGTCCTGCTGGTCGCCGGCGGGGGCCGGGCGAGCGACCTTGCCGGGTTCAGGGATCAGCAGCTCCTCGACGCCGCAGCCGAGCACGCCGCAGAGCACGTCGAGGTCGTCGAGCTTGATGCTGGCCTTCGCGGTGAGCAGCACGACCGGGATGTGCTGGGTGGACTGGTTCGCCCGCAGGCTCTGGAAGGTGGTCGGCCCGTCCATGTCCGGCATCATCATGTCGAGCAGGATCGCGTCCGGCTGCTCGGCCGCCGCCGTGGCGAGCCCCTCGTTACCCGAGCCGGCCGTCAGCACTTCCCACCCGGCGGTCATCTCCAGGCTCACCTGAGCCACCTCGCGGATGTCGTCCTCGTCGTCGACCAGCAGGACACGTCGAGCAGTCACCGGGCCTATCACCTCCCGATGCTTGGTTCGGCCGTCCGATCGGCCACTTTAACCCCACAGCGAGGTGGCAGACAGCCACACGCTCGGGACCACAACCGCGTCGGCTGCCGCGCCTATCCCCCGGCCCCGGCGCCCCCAAGTTCAGGTGGCCGCTCCAGCACCTGCGGCGACCCGGGCCAGCGGCCATGACGTCTGCTGCCGACCGTGGCCCTGCGAGCACGGCAGGTCCTCGATTGCTTGAGAGCGGTCACCGTCGACATCCCGCCCCCCGGGGATCCCCCCGATCAGCCAGTGTTGCTGGCCGACAATGACAATGCGGGGCCGGACCACTGCCGAGGAGCAAGCCAGCGGCACGCCGACGGGACTGCTCCCCCGGCTTCCGAATCGAGCGTTCTTGGTCAAGCACGACTGGTGCCGTCCCGACATGGTGGAGTGTCGGTCAACTCACCTCGCGAGGAGGCCCCGCAGTGATCAAGCAGGACCCCGTCAAGGGCCGCAAGGCCGTCAAGGTCAGTTTCGTCCTGCCCAGCGACGCGGTCGCCGGCAAGGTCTCGGTGGTGGGCGACTTCAACGGCTGGGACCCGTTCGCGCATCCGCTGCGTCCCCGCGGGAACGGCACCCGCAGCGCCGCGGTGACCCTGCCGCCCGGGCGCCGGTTCGCCTTCCGCTACCTCGCCGAGGGTGGCCGCTGGCACGACGACGAGACTGCTGAGGCGTTTGAGCCCAACGGCGTCGGCGGCCACAACGCCGTCATCCACACCTAACAGCACCGCTTCAACCGGATGCCGCCAGGGTGACGCTCGCCGGGGCGTCACCCGGTTGCTGTTCGAGGCAACCGTGGGCCGGGCAGGGTATGGCCCACCGGCGAACCCCGGGGCAATATGGGGAAAGGCCGCCTCGGCGTGGGATGGCAGTCACGGCCGCCCGGTCCGGCCGCGCTGTGGGCGTCCTGCGCCGGGACCGTGAATGACCGCCGCCGCCACAGGTAGCAGCCGACCTTGACCAGGATCGGCAGGGCCCAGGTCAGCGCCCGGTAGATCAGCACGGCGGCGGCCACCTCAAGCCTTGTCGCCACCGGCCCCGACCAGCCCGGCGATCATCACCGCCTCGACCAGGCCGGCCCCGCCAGGGGTGACCGGGATCGCGGTGGCCAGCCGGGCGAAGGCGAACACCGCCAGCACCTCCGCCCAGCCGACCTCGGCGTTGCTCACCCCGACCTGGCGCAGGGCCACCAGCAGCACCAGGTACAGCGACAGGTGGCTGACCAGCGACGTCACGGTGATCGGGACCCAGCCGCGCTCGAGCAGGCCAAGGGTTCGGTTGCGGAACTTCACCGTGGCGAGCTCCCAGCCGGCCACCGGCGGCCGCCGCACCAGCCGGAGCACCCGGGAGGCGACCCTGCCCGCCAGCAGCCCGAACCGGCGCGCCTGCTCCTCGCTGCGCAGCATCAGCGCGAACACCACGACGGCGCCCAGCAGCCCGACGATCCCAAGCAGGGCGGCGGCGACCCGGCCGATGCCGATCGCCGACCCACCGGGCACGGTATTGGCTACCGCGGTGGTCGCCTGCGTCATCATCATCGCCCGCCCAACGACAGCCCAGGCGTCACCGACATCCACACGAACGCGTAGGTGCACAGGTTCCACACGGCGAGCAGGCCGAGGGTGGTCAGCTCCAGCCAGGTCATGGCGGTGATCGCGGCCCACGCCTGGGCCAGGTCGATCTGCTTGAGCAGGAAGTAGAAGATGACCACCACCAGCACCAGCGACAGCACACCCTGGACGACCGGGCGGGTCCGGGAGCGGCGGCTGGCTGCGGGTGGCCCCTGCTCGACCATCACAGCTCATCCCCCTCGTGCGACCAGGCCCACGCGACCTCGGATCCGGCTGGCTCACGGGCTCCAGGCCGGCTCACACGCCGTCCCTGGTCCAGCCATGCCCGGTCGAACGCCACGCGCCTGCGCAGCAGCTCGCGGGGTGAGCTAAGCCCGAGGGCCGGCGCCAGACGACCCTGCGCACGGTCGTGGCAGTCCTACGGGCACGGTTCGACGGCGAGCCACTCGACCTTGGGGTCGAGGTCGTGGCTCATGGCTCAGGGGGTTGCGGTGGTGGCGAGCAGTGGGCTGAGGGCCTGGCCGAGCGCATCGATCTCTTGGTCGACCGGACCACCGGAGCTGCGCAGTGGCGTGGGTTGCCTGGTCCAGGTGGCGTTGGGGCCGAAGAGCAGGTAGGTGTCCCAGTCGCTGCCTTGGTTGCCAGTGACGTTGTCGACCAGCCAGCCGCCGGACACATCGTCGGCGTCCCACAGGTGTACGACGCGCGGGTCGGTGAGCCCAGCGGCGTCCCAGCGGTTGCGCCCGTCCCCGAACAGCTTGTTGACCCAGATGGCATAGACCCGTAGCCGGGCCTGGGGATGGGTGTTGAGGATCTCGGACTGCACCAACCTGGCGCCGTGTCGACACTCCGTTCAGGTGGGCGACAAGATCACGACCAGCCGGGGCTGGCCGCGGTCGGCGTTGAACCGGGCTTGCAGGTCGGCGATCCCGTGTAGGTCGGTCATGGTCACGCCGGGTGGCGCCGAGCGCGGCGCGAAGAAGTACAGCCCACCGGCCAGCAGCACAAACAGCAGTAGGCAGGCCGCCACGAAGCCCACGATGCGCAGGGGCCGTCGCCGCGACGGCGGGTGTGTCGCTGGTGCGGCTGGCTGGGGGTGGTCGGTCATGGGCGCGCCTGCGCTGCGATCAGCGCCTGACGCAGCCAGTGCTCGTCGGGTAGCCCGTGCAGGCTGTGCTCGCCCTGGTAGAGCCGGCAGGCGTGGACGTACTCGTCGCGCCGGTCGGCGTCTGGCTCGATGTCGCGGCCGTCAACCCGGATGGTCGGTGAGCCCAGGAAGCGGGCCTGCTCGGCGGCCCGCTGATCAACCACGTCGACCACCCGGATTTCGGCGTTGCTGCCGAGCTGTTCGCGGACTCGCTCGACCAGCGCGATGGCACCGTCGCGGTTGGGGCAGCCCGGGACGGTCAGCACCTCGACCAGCGGCGGCTTCGGGGCTGCTGGCTGGTGCGCTGGGATGGTGGTGGGCATGTTAGCTCTTGGCGATGCGGCAGCAGGCGGCCACGTGGTCGGCGTTGTCGGCCAGTAGCCCGCGGGCCAGTTCCAGCATGGCGGCGACCCGGTCGTCGGCCAGCCGGTAGTAGACGACCCGGTGGTCGCGGCGGGTGGCGACGAACCCGCACCAGCGCAGGCAGGCCAGGTGGTTGGAGACCTTGGGCTGGGGTTGGGCGAGCCGGCGGGTCAACTCCCCGGCCGACAGCTCGCCTTCGGCCTGGAGCAGCCCGAGGATGCGCAGCCGGGTCGGATCCCCGAGGGCGC
>DASYUT010000279.1 GCA_036000965.1 Actinomycetes bacterium | reverse complement strand
CCCGCCAGCTCGAGGCCCTCGGCTACAACGTCACCCTCCAACCCGCCGCCTGACCGACACCACAGACCCAGCCTGGACCCGGCTCCGCTGCGCTCCGCCGGGTGCTGCCGCCTACCCACTCACCGTCGATTTTCGGATCAGATGAAACGGGCGTCAGCGGGAAAGCGTGAGCTTGAGCCGGCGAGCAGCAGCACTCGCGGGAAGCGGCGCCAGCTCGAGCGGCGCCAGGCGTCGGCGTAGGCGCTTAGTGGTCCGTTTTGTAAGTTCGTGCGTGGTGGTTGAGGCTGGCTGTGGCCGGTCAGGTCCAGGCGGTGGGGTCGGCCAGGTAGAGCCCGCAGGCGCAGTCGAGGGCCTCCTCGGGGGTACCGCTGGGCAGGCCGTTGGGCAGGACCGGGTCCTGGTAGCCGTCGTGGCTGGCGAGGTAGATGGCGAACCCCCAGGTGGTGGCGGAGCCGGCACAGCGCAGCCGGCACAGCGGGCGGGCCTCGCCGCTTTGCAGCTCGCTGTCGATGTAGGCGAAGCGGCCGCGGAAGCGTACGTGCACGTCGGCCAGCTGCGGCCAGCGCTCCCGCGCGCGGGCAAGGAGCCGCTGGTGCAGGGAGGTCTTGGTCGACTCGGGGACCGTGGCAGCCATGGGCCCATCATCCCCCAACCCGGTGGCAGGGTCCCGCCCGGCCGGCCACCGGGCCGGCCCAGGCGGCGGGAGGTCGACGAGACGATGGCACGAGGCGGCGGGCGCAGCCCGTTCCAGACCACCCTGCGGGCCTCGGAGCGGCGCGCGCTCAAGCCCAGCGCCCGCCGGCAGGCAGCCCCCTTCAGGGAGGTGGTCCGGGCCAGGACCGTGCTGGACGCCGCCGCCGGGCTGTCCAACGCGCTGATCGCCCGGCGGCTTCAGGTCGCGCCCAACACCGTGGTCAAGTGGCGCAAGCGGTTCTGCACCGAAGGGTACGCGGGCCTGCGTGACCGCAAGCGGCCGGGCCGCCCGCGGGCGTTCCCCGCGGCGGTCATGGCCTGTGCCAAGGCGGTCGCGTGCGAGCTGCCCGCCACCCGTGGGGTGCCGCCTGGCCGCTGGAGCCTGGCGGAGCTGCGCCTGGAGCTGCTGGCCAGCGGCCTGGTCGGCGAGGTGTCGGTCGCGACGCTGCGCCGCTGGCTGGTCGAGGACGCGATCCGGCCGTGGCAGCACCGCTCCTGGACCTCCCCCCGCGACCCCGGCTTCGCCGCCAAGGCGGGCGTGGTGCTGGACCTCTACCAGCGAAGGTTGGACGGCGAGCCGCTGGGTGCGGGCGAGTATGTCATCCCGGCGGACGAGAAGCCCTCGGTCCAGGCGCGCTGCCGCTGCCACCCCACCCTGCCGCCAGGGGTGGCCCGGGTGCTGCGGGTCGGGCACGAGGACGACCGCGGCGGCGCGCTGGCCTACCTGGCCGCCTGGGACGTCGGCCACGCGCGCCTGTTCGGCCGCTGCGAGCCCACGACCGGGATCGAGCCGTTCGGACGGCTGGTGGAGCAGGTCATGACCACCGGGCCCTACGCCTCGGCGGAGCGGGTGTTCTGGGTGGTCGACAACGGCAGCTCCCATCGCGGCCAGGCGTCGGTGGACCGGCTCCAGGATGCGTGGCGCAACCTGCGCCTGGTCCACCTGCCCATCCACGCATCCTGGCTGAATCAGGTGGAAATCTATTTCTCGGTGATCCAGCGCAACGTGCTCTCCCCAACGACTTCGGTGACCTCATCGAGGTCGAGCGCCGCCTCCTTGGCTTCCAGCGACGCTACGAGCAGACCGCGGTCCCCTTCGACTGGCGCTACACCCGATCCGACCTCGACCGGCTCCTCCAGCGACTGGACGAACACGAGCAGCTCGCCCAGGCCGCATGACGACCACGCACGAACTTGCATACGGCAGTACTTAGTTAGTCCAGGAGAACCGCTGGCAGTGCTCGTTCCAGCTCTGGCAGAACCGGTCTGCAACCTGCCCGGCTGCACCGGTCGCCGTCGCACTTGGGACGTTCGAGGTGCGGAGGTTGCAGCGCGGCGTCGCCGTGTGACAGGTTCCCGGCCGAGCGGCGCAGCAGAGCAGGAAGGCGGTTATGGGCATCATCGGCTGGATCGTTCTCGGGTTGATCGCCGGGGCCATCGCCAAAGCAATCTTGCCGGGCGATGACCCCGGCGGCATCGTCGTCACCACCATCATCGGCATTGCCGGCGCCCTGCTTGGCGGGTTCCTGGCGCAGGTGCTGTTCAACCGCGACACCGTCAACGAGTTCTTCGATCTGAGCACCTGGCTGACCGCCAGCATCTTGCTGGTGCTTTACCGGCTCGTCAGCGGGCGACGCCGGATCACCTACGCCGACGAGGTCAGGCAAGGCCAGCGATTCCGCTCCGCCTTTGGGTCGACCGTATCCTGGTGACCGGCCGTCCACCGAGGTAGGCCTCGGACCTGGCAACCGCGAGGCTTGCGCGCGACCGGTCTGAGCGGCGAGCGCTGGCTGCGAGACTCGTCACTACCGGCCCACTCGACCGCCCTGGAGCCCCATGTCGCCCCGCCGTCGCAGCCGGTCACGTCGGAGGACCAGGTCCCGGCCTTCCAGCTCGCTCAGTTACCTGCTCGTGGCCGTCCTGGTCGTGGGGATCGGCTACCTGCTCGTCCAGCGGGGTGTCCTGCCTGCACCGCCGAGCACGACCCGGCCGTCCCCGGGAACCGACCGTCCCGCCGACAACACCGCGGCCATCCGCCGCCTCGGCGGCACCGTCGACTACGGTCGCGTCAACCCGGTCACCGGGCAGCGCAGCGGCGTCAGCGCCACCATCACCCCAGCCATGGTCGCCGCCGCCGCCCGGCATGAGCTCGGCTCCGCGGCCGGCTCGAGCATCCGGCCGCCCGGCTACGACCAGCTGCCCGCCCGCAACCGGGCACGTGGGCACCTGCTCGGCCGCCAGCTCGGCGGCTCCGGTGGCCTGCCCGCCAACCTGGTCGCGCTGTACCAGACCCGAACCAACACCCCGGTGATGCGCGACTACGAGACGGCCGTGGCTGAGGCGGTCCAGGCCGGCGAGACGGTCCGCTATCGCATCCGGCCGATCTACCCCAGCCGCACGTTCAACGGGGCGCCAAGCGCGATCCGGATCACCGCCACCGGCGACCGCGGCTTCCGCCTTGACGTCACCATCGCCAACACCCCCCAGGCCACCGTCAAGGAGACCGTCGCCCCACCGGCCAGCCCGTAGCCGAGCGGAGAGGAGACTGCATGCTGGAGCGGCTGCGCCTGCTGCTGCCGCCACCGGCCGACCCGACGGAACCGGGCCGGCCGGACGGCTGGGCGGAGGTCGAGGCGGCCCTCGGGACCGGGCTGCCAGGCGACTTCAAGGCCTTCACGGAGCTGTACGGCTCCGGCAAGGTGGACGACTTCCTGTACCTGTTCAACCCGTTCGCCCAGGGGCAGGACGGCAACCTGCTGTTCGAGAAGGACCGTGTCCTGGCCGCCTACGCCCAGACCAGGGCCAAGTTCCCGGAGCGGCTGCCGCTGCCGCCCTTTCCCGAACCGGGCGGCGTGCTGCCGCTTGGGCGCACCGACAACGGCGACGAGCTGTACTGGGTGACGCAGGGCCCGCCCGACGACTGGCCGGTGGCGCTGCTGGAGTCGCGCGCGGCCCACCAGGAGGTCCACCGCATGCCGGTGACCGGCTTCCTGGCCGCGCTGGCCGCCAACGAGCTCGCCACCGAAATCCTCCCCGACGACGTGGCCCACCGGCCCAGCCACCAGTTCGCCCCGTTCGACTGA
>DASYUT010000278.1 GCA_036000965.1 Actinomycetes bacterium | reverse complement strand
GGCCCAAGGCCCCCGTACGCCTTGGCCTCGTCGACAGCCAGCCGCGCGGCGGTGTGCTCGGTTACGTACCGCTGCGCCTCCCGGGCGATCTCCAGCGCCTTGGTGAAGCGGCCCTGGTAGAAGGCAATGGTGCTCTGGATGCCAATCGCGAGGCGTTCGGCGTCGGCCTCGACGGCGAACGCGTGCGAGCCCTGGTCAGGCATGCGCTTGGTGACACCAAGGACGCCTCGGTCCGCGTCCACGTCTTCGAGGCCCCCGGCGAACCCGCCACCATGGTCACCGCCAAGGCGCCGGCTGAGATGGCGACGCCGCAGCGCCTGCAGTCGGCGCACTACCAGCGACCGGACGCGCACATCAAGCACGTCACCACGGACCAGGGGCACTACAGGCGACACGCGCAACGCAACGGGTTCGATGACGCGGTCCTGGTGGGCCCCGATGGCGTCGTGTCCGAGAGCACGCTCGCGAACATCGGGTTCTTCGACGGCGCAGCGGTGGCGTGGCCGGATGCGCCGATGCTGCATGGCATCACCATGCAGCTCCTAGAGCGTGAGCTCGCAGGGCGCGGCGTGCCCTCACGGCGCTCGACCGTGCGCTTGCAGGACATCGCGTCGCTCGACGGAGCCTTTCTGTGCAGCGCCCGCGGCATCGCCGCCGTCACCACGGTCGACCACACGAGCCTTCCTGTCGAGTCCCAGGGCTTGAGCATGCTTGCCGAGGCTTACGCGTCAGTGACCTGGGACAGCATCTAATACTGACTGATGCGGCGAAGCGTTGATGCTCGCATCCTGCTCGCCGTCATGGCTTGCGAGCGACGCCGCCGTGGATGGTCCCCGCGGGTCTGTCAAGCGAACGGTGTAACGGGTGTGGATAGGGCTACTTCCTGCCGGCGCTGACGCGGCCGTCGAAGGCGATGTCGAAGGCGTTCAGCGCGGCCTTCCAGCGGTTGGTCCAGCGCCGGCGGCCGCGGCCGGTGGGATCCAGGCTGACGATGGTCAGGTACAGGTGCTGAGCGCGGCCTGCTCGTTGGGAAGTGCCCGCGGGCCTTGACCGAGCGGCGGAAGCGGGCATTGAGGCACTCGATGGTGTTGGTGGTCGCGATCACGGTGCAGATCTCACCGTCGAAGGCCAGGAAGGGGACGAGCTCGGCCCAGGTGTGCTCCCACAGCTTGATGATGGCCGGGTAGCGGGCCTCCCAGGCCCAGTCGACGCTGCTGCTCTGGGTCCGCATGTCGGTCTGTCGAGCGCGGTCTTCGCTCGCTTGATCTCGCTGTACGCGCGGCGCGCAGCCTAATTCGGCGTCGCCACCGTCGCCGCGCCGACTCTTGGGACACACCAGCTCGCCTGGCGGCCGGCCAGGGTCTGCTTCTCTGGCTCCTCCTCGGCGTTGCCAGTGCCACCGCGGTCGCGGTGGCGGGCGCCACGGCGGCCATGGCGGCGACAAGCCTGCTTTCCCATTCGGGGAACGTCGCGCCGGGGCACGTCGTGGGTTGACCTCACAATGGCCGAGGAGACGTATCCCGACCGCGGGGGACCGCTCGCGCAAGGAAGGCCCCCGGCCACTGGGGCCGCCAGTCGGGCTGCGGCGTGTTCTCAGTGCCTTGAGGGTGGAGGCTCGCGAGAGGGTTTGGCGCCGGGCCCGAAGGCGGCCGCGTCGGGCCCGGGGATCCAGGCGCCTGGCGGCAGCTCGAGCCAGCGCTCGCTCCGCGCGAGCTCGTCAGCGCTGGCATGAAGGGCGTCCAGACCGGGGTGCCGCAGCTCACGGCGGTAGACCATCGTCCACGGGTACAGCGGCACCGGCTCGGCCAGCGGCCGGACCACCACGCCGGGCGCGAGCGACCGCTCGACCAGGGTCAGGATGGGCCGTCCATGGTCGCGCAGGTGCTGCACGGTCTCCTCGAGCCCGGCGGCGTGCAGGTGGGGCGGGGACGGCTCGGCCCCGAACGCCGCCAGCAGGCGCACTCCAAGGTCGACCCACTCCGGCGCGTGCTCGTTGCCGGCGCTGGCGTCGACCTGGGTGCCGCGCAGCGCGGCCAGCGGCACGGCGTCCATGGCGGCGAGCGGATGCTCCTGGGGCAGCAGCAGCGCCAGCGGCTCCAGGCGGACCTCCCGGCGGGTGAGCTGGCCGGCGGGGACCGGCCGCCCGAGCCCTTCGCTGCGGCCGAACGCCACGTCGAGCCGCCCTGCGAGCAGCAGCTCCAGCGCCGCGCCGAAGCCGCCGTGGAAGCGGGCGACCAGCTCGGCCCGGGGGGCTCGCTGGCGTGCGGCCCGCAGGACCCGCACGGGGGTGTGGCCTTCGGCGAGCAGGTCGACCAGCAGCGGGCGACCGTGGTCGAGGCCGTGCAGCTCCTGGATGGTCTGGTCGTGCAGGGCGAGCAGCTCGCTGGCGCGCACCAGCAGGCGCTCGCCCTCGGGGGTGAGCGCGACCCGACGGGTGGTACGGGTGAACAGGCGGACGCCGAGCTGCCGCTCGAGCCGGCGGATGTCGCGGCTGAGCGCCTGCTGGGCCACGTACAGCCGTGCCGCGGCGCGGGTGAAGTGCAGCTCCTCGGCGACGGCCACGAAGTAGCGCAACAGGCGCGGGTCCAGCTCGTCGGTCACTGGCTGCACCTCCCACCCGGGCCCTGATTGACACTCTAGCCGCGTGAATCGGTCGCGAACAGGTGTTGGACGGCGCGCACCGGCCCGGCAAGACTGGACGCGTCCGGTTCGATCCCGCAAGGAGGCGCCGCACCGTGCCCGGTTCCCCGCCGCTCCCGATGCTCCAGCGACGCACGATGCGGGTCCTGGTCGCCGCCCAGCTCCTCGGCGCCTGCGGGCTGGCCGCCGGGGGGACCGCTGGGGCGCTGCTCGCCGAGCACCTCACCGGCAGCCCGGCGACCGCCGGGCTGCCCCTGTCGCTGCTGGTCCTGGGCTCGGGGGTCGGCGCGGTGGCCACCACGCGCCTGATGGACCGTGCCGGACGAGGCGCCGGGCTGGCCGCCGCCTACCTGGCCGGCGCCGTGGGCGCCGGTCTTGTGGTGGCCGCGGCGGCCCTGCGGGCCTGGCCGTTGCTGCTGGCCGGCTGTGCCCTGCTCGGCGGTGGCAATACCGCGGTCATGCTGGCGCGCTACGCCGCCGCGGACCTCGCCAGCCAGCGCGGACGGTCGATCAGCACGGTGATGA
This sequence comes from Actinomycetes bacterium, assembly GCA_036000965.1. NCBI lineage: Bacteria > Bacillati > Actinomycetota > Actinomycetes > Actinomycetes bacterium. The sequence continues at coordinate 1,057 of DASYUT010000278.1, read as the reverse complement.
CCGCCGCCAGCGTCGGCGCCATCGTCGGTCCCAACCTCCTGGGCCCGGCCGGCACCCTGGCGCGGATCGTGGGGCTGCCGGAGCCGACCGGGCTGTTCCTGCTGGCGATCCCGGCGTTCCTGGGCGCGGCGCTGCTGCTGCTGGCGTTCCTGCGGCCTGACCCGCTGCAGGTCGCCAGGGCCGCGGCGCTCTCCACCGAGCAGCCCGCCGCCGCGGGTGGCAGGGGCGAGCTGGCGGCCCTGCTCGACGACGGCCACATCCGCCTGGCGCTGCTCGTGCTCGCCCTCACCAACCTCACCATGGTGGCAGTGATGGCGGTGACCCCGGTGCACCTGCACGACCACGAGGCCGGCATGGGCATGGTCGGGCTGATGATCAGCGCCCACATCGCCGCGATGTACCTGCCCTCGCCGGTGACCGGCTGGCTGGCCGACACGCTCGGCAGCCAGGTGGTGGCCTGGATGGGTGCGCTGCTGCTGCTTGGCGCCGGCGGGGTCGCCGCGGTGGCGGGGTCGGGTGGGGTCGGGGTGATGGCTGCGCTGCTGCTGCTGGGGGTGGGCTGGAACGCGGGGCTGATCGGCGGCAGCGCGCTGCTGCGCGACGCGCCCGTCGAGGCGTCGCTGCGGACCCGCGCCGAGGGGCTCGGCGAGCTGGGCATGGGCGCCGCCGCCGCGGCCGGTGGCGGCGGCGCTGGGCTGCTGCTGGCCACCGGCGGCTTCGGGCTGCTCGGCCTGGCCGCGGCAGCGCCCTGCCTGCTGATCCTCGCCGCCGTCGCCACCACCGGCAAGCGCACCTCCGGCGGCGTCGCCGGCGCCCGATCAGGCAGCAGCACTACGACCCAGCCCACCGTGAAGGCGATTCCCGACTGAGGACGGCAGCGTGCGACCCGACCAGGCGCAAGCGGGAGGGACCGGCTCGACGGAGGTGCGGGTCTCGACCATCGAGCTGTTCTTCGACCTGGTCTTCGTCTTCGCCATCACGCAGCTGACGAGCCTGCTGGCCGGCGACCCGACCGCGGTGGGCCTGGGTCGCGTCGCGCTGATCTTCGGCAACCTGT
>DASYUT010000277.1 GCA_036000965.1 Actinomycetes bacterium | reverse complement strand
GTCGGCGGTCACCACCGCCTTGTCGCCGACCTGGGACGACACCGGCGGGTCCACCCGGACCACGGTCGCCAGCGCGTACGGCCGCGCCGGCCCCCCAGCGTCAACCCGGGCCATGGCACAGGCGCTCTTGGGGGGCCGTGGGGGGAGCGTGTACCTGGTGGCCGCGGTTCCCCCCGAACCATGGCGCAGGCGCTCTTGGGGGGCCGTGGGGGGAGCGAGCTCCCCCCACATCGAACCAGGACCGCCGGTCGGGCACGCCACGCCAGAGCGAGTTCCCCCACATCGACCGAGGACGGCTGCTGCCCTCACCCTGCCACGGCCGAGCACATGAAGACCGCCCGTGCCACGTCGGCCGGCGGGGTGGTCCTGGCCGAGCCGCGGCCCGATGCCCCGGTCGCCCTGGTCGCTCACAGGTCGTCTCGAGGCGCGCTGCAGTGGACGCTGCCAAAGGGCCAGCAGGAGACCGGGGAGACGGTGGCCGAGACGGCCCTGCGCGAGGTGCAGGAGGAGACCGGGCTGGAGGTCCAGCTGCTCGGCCCGCTCGACACCATCGACTACTGGTTCGTGTGGGCTCCGGAGCAGACCCGGTACCACAAGTTCGTCCACTACTTCCTGATGCGGGCCGTCGGCGGCGACTTCGCCCTGCACGACGCCGAGATGGAGGACGCCAGCTGGTTCAGCCCCGAGCAGGCCCGTCGTGCCATGACGTTCGCGAACGAGCGCCGCCTGCTGGACCTGATCGCCGGCGCGCTGGCCGATCAGGGCGTGGCCGGGTGATCCGCCGGCTCGCCGCATCGCTCGCGGTGGCCGCCGTCCTGGCCGTTGCCGCGCCGGGCCTGGCCGCCCCCGCTCACGCCCAGCAACAGCAGCCCCCGGTCGTGACCGCCGGCCTGCAGGAGATCTCTCCCTGGGTGAACCCGCAGTCGCCGCTGCGGTGGCGGCTGCTGGTCACCAACCACGGGTCCGAGCCGCTGCGGAACCTGACCGTCCAGACCTGGGTGGGCGCGCCGGTCCGGTTCCGGTCCCAGTTCCAGACCCTGGTCGACGATCCCGGCCAGGCCGGCCTGCGCACCTGGCTGGACACCTTCGAGGTGCCTGGCGGCGTGGTCAGCCCCAGGAGCGCGATTAGTGTGAAGGGCCAGCCGGTCGCGCTGCCCGGGCGCGGCGACCTGCCCGGCGCCGTGCTCCCGGCGGCCCTGCGGGTCCGGGCCCAGACCAGCGCCGGGCCGGTGACCGCCACGGTCAGCACCTTCGTCGTCTACGTGAGCGAGCAGGTCCGCAACCGCCTGCACGCCGCCCTGCTCGTGCCGCTCCACGACCGTTCGCACCGGAGCTCGAGCGGGGACTTCGTCGACTCGAGCCTGGCCGTGCAGCTCGCCACCCGGGCGCCGCTCGGGGCGATGGCGGAGGAGCTCGCCAGGCCGGCTGCGGGGGGGGTGACGATGATGGTGGACGCCCTCCTTACCGAGGAGGCGACCGCGATGGGCGCCGCCTGGGTCGTCCGCACCCAGTTGGGTGTCAAGCAATACGCGGCGGGCAGCATCCAGTCCAAGACCTCGCAGCAGTTCATGGCCAACCTGCGCCGGGCGATCGGGCAGAACCGGCCGGGCACGATCGCCTACGCCGACGGCGACCTGCCCGCCCTGGCCCGGTCAGGGATGGAGTCCGAGGCGCTCGCCGCGATCCTGGCCGGCCGCCAGGCCATCCAGGCTCAGACCGGCGTCGCGCCCGACACCAGCCTGGCCTGGCCGGTGAGCGGCGCCATCGACGCCGCCACCCTCCGGCCGCTGGCCCGCACCTCGGCCGAGACCGTGGTGCTGGACGCCAGCCGGCTGGCCAGGCCCGCCGAGGGCGACGTCACCCCGAACGCCACCGTCAACCTGAGCGCGGGCGCCGGGCAGCCGCGGCTCGCCCTCGTCCCCGACCAGGCGCTGTCCGCGGCGCTGTCCGACCGCCGGGCCACGACCCCCCCGGCCGGCCGGCCGGCCACGACCACCCCGGCCGAATGGGCCCAGCGGGTCCTGGCCGAGACCGCCGTGGTCTGGCTCGAGCGGCCTGGGGGGAACCGGCCCGCGCCCCGGGGCATCCTGCTCGCGCCGCAGCAGCACACCTGGCGCCCGGCCCCCGCCTTCTTCCGGGCGCTGGTGCGCGGCCTGACCAGCGCGCCCTGGCTGCAGCTCGAGCACGCCACCGACCTGGCCAGCCAGGTGCCGCAAGGACCGGGCACGGGGTCGCGCCAGCTCGCGCCGGTCACCGCCGCCGAGGTGGCCCAGGGGCTGCCCCGCGACTTCCTGCGGGGCGTCGCCGGCGCCCGGGCCAAGCTGACCAGCTTCGAGCGTGTGGTCGGCCCGGACTACCCACCGCTCGCCGTCTTCGACCGCAACCTGCTGATCGCCGAGTCGAGCGACTGGCGGGGCAACTCGCACCAGGGCCGGCGCCGCTCCTTCGCCCAGTCGGTCGAGCTCGGCATCGAGGCGTTCTACCGGCAGGTGAGCGTCGAGAAGACCCGGTTCACGCTCACAGCCCGCCAGGGACCGATCCCGATCCGGGTCACCAACACGAGCGACCAGCGGCTGACCCTGGTGATCCGGGTGTCGTCGCCAAAGGTCGACCTGCCGGTGACCGCGCAGTCGTTCACCGTCGAGCCCAAGCGCGCCACCACCCAGACCGTGCAGGTGAGCACCAGGACGACCGGGACCTTCCCGATCCTGGTGGAGGTGCTGACCCCGGACGGAGCATTCACCGTGGCCAGTGCCGAGATGGTCCTGGTCTCGACGGCCTTCAGCAGGGTTGCCCTCGCCCTCACCGGCGGGACGGCCGGGTTCCTGCTCTTGTGGTGGGGCCGGCGCCTGAGCCGCCGACGCCCGCGCGGAGGCCGCCGGGTCAAGCGCCGACGCCCGCGCAGACCCTCCGGCCCCGGCGCCGAGGTCTCCGGAGCCGGGACCGCCGAGCCCGGCACCGCCGCGCCCACGGCCGCCGAGGCCGTGGGGCTGGGCGCCGGGACCGCCGAGGCCGTGGGGCTGGGCGCCGCCTGGGCCGCCGAGGCCCCGGGGCCGGGCGGTACCGCCTCCGCGTCCATGCCTGCTGGACCAGCCCCACCGCCGGGCCCGGGTGAGGAGGCGGGCCCGGAGCAGGAACCGGAGGAGCCGAGCCTGGCCCGCTCGACCGGGATCATGGCCGTGGGCACGCTGCTGAGCCGCGTCACCGGCATGCTCCGGGTGATCGTGCTGGTCGCGACCTTGGGCGTGGCCGAGAGCAAGCTGGCCGACACCTACAACGTCGCCAACACCACCCCGAACATCATCTACGAGCTGGTCCTGGGCGGGATCCTGTCGTCGATCTTCGTGCCGCTGTTCGTCGAGGTGCGCCGGACCCGCGGCCGGGAGGCGGCCTGGCATGTCGCCCGCTCGGTGATGACGGTGACGTTCGTCGTTCTCGGCCTGCTCGCGCTGGCGACGATGGCGTCCGCGCCCTGGATCATCAAGCTCTACATCCACGGTGGGGACCCGGTCCAGGAGGCCCAGGCGCAGCAGGTCGGCGGGCAGCTCCTGGCCATGTTCATGCCCCAGATCGTCTTCTACGGCGTCGGCGCGGTCATGACCGGGCTGCTGAACGCCAACCGGCGCTTCGGCGTGCCGATGTTCGCGCCCATCCTGAACAACCTCGTCGTGATCGCCGTCGGCGTCACCTTCCACCTGCTGGTGGGCAGCCAGGTCCCCCAGCTGGGCGAGGTCACCACCGGCCAGAAGCTCCTGCTCGGGCTCGGCACCACGGCTGGGGTCGTGGCCATGACGATGGTGCAGTGGCCGTTCTTGCGCAGGATCGGCTTCCGCTACCGCTGGGTCTGGGACGTGCGCGACCCGGCCATGCGCAAGATGGCCGCCCTGTCGGCGTTCACTATCGGCTACGTGGTCGTCAACCAGCTGCGCTACCTGATCACGCCGGTCCTCGCCTACGGCGTCAAGGGCGGCTACACCGCGTACACCACGGCGTTCATCTTCTTCCAGCTCCCCCACGGGGTGTTCGCGGTGTCGGTGATCACCGCCCTGCTCCCGCAGATGAGCGAGCACGCAGTCGCCAAGGACTGGGACGCGTTCCGGTCGGCGGTCTCGCGCGGGGTCCGGCTGACCGCCGCCGTGCTGCTGCCCGCAGCGGTCGGCTACCTGGCCCTGGCCGGGCCGATCGTGCAGCTGCTGCTCGTCCACGGCGTGGTGAAGCAGGGCAGCGACAGCCAGCTCCTGCTCACCCGCGTGCTGATCGTGTTCGTGCTCGGCCTGGTCCCGTTCTCGACCTTCCAACTGACCCTGCGCGCCTTCTACGCCCTGCAGGACACTCGGACGGTGTTCCGCCTCAACCTGGTCGCGGCGGCGGTCAACGTCGTGCTCGACCTGCTCCTGTTCAGCCTGCTGCCCACGCCGTGGAAGGTGCCCGGCCTGGCCGCGGGGCACGCGATCTCCTACACCGTCGGCGCGGCCCTGCTGCTCTCCGCGCTCTCACGCCGGATCGGTGGGATCGACGCCGGCCGCGTCATGGGCGCGGTCGCCCGCATGCTGGCCGCGAGCGTCGTGATGGGCGTGGTGGCGGCCGCGGCCGCCGGCGCGACCGGCCGCCTGCTCGGCCCTGGCCTGCTGGCCGACTTCACCGTGGTGCTCGCCGGCGTCCTGGCCGGCGTCGTCACCTACCTCGCCGCCGCACGGGGGCTTCGCATCGAGGAGCTCCGGCTCCTGTTCGCGATCGCGCAGCGCCGCCGGGCCCGCACCCGCGCCTGAGCGCACCGGCCCTTCCGGCCAGGCGGCGCCCCGGCCATGCGGCGCAGCGGCCCGGCGGGCGCACCGGCCTTTCCAGCCCGGCGGCGCAGCGGCGCTTTCCGGCCCGGCGGCGGCTCCATTTCCGAAATAGTCTCATTTAGCATAACGTATCGAAACTCCTGAAAAAAATAATCATCTCGATGTGCTTGAAATTTGCTCTCCGGGATGGGAGAACTTCCGCCTGCCGCAGCCCCGAGACCTGGAGCCTTCCCCTGCGCCATCTCCGGAACGCCCTGTTCGTGCTGGCCGCCCTCGGCGTGGTCGTGGGCGGAGTGGAGCAGCCGGTGAGCGCCGCGCCGCGCGAGACCCCGGCCCGCAAGATCACCCGACTCCGCGACGAGGCGGTCCGCGTCCAGCGGACCATCGACCGGATGAACGCTCAGGTCGGGCGGCTGGTCGAAGACTACAACGCCAACCGCGAGGCGCTCGACCGGACCCGGGCCGAGCAGCGCGCGACCGGGCAGCGCCTCGAGGTTGCCCAGCGCCAGCTCGAGGCGGCCCAGCTCCTCCTCGACCAGCGGGCCCGAGCCATCTACGTGCACGGGCCGGCGGCCTCGCTTGGCCAGCTGCTCGGCGCGGTCGAGATCCACGACGCGCTCACCCAGGTCAGGTACCAGTCCGGTGTGATGGACGCCGACAGCGAGGCGATCGCCCGGGTCGAGCAGGCCAAGCGAGTGCTCAACGCGGTCGCCAGCGACCTGGCCCGCCAGCGGCGTGCCCAGGAGGACCTGCAGTCCCGCCTGGACCGGCAGCGCAAGGAGATCGAGGCCCGCCTGGCCAGCCAGCGGAGCTACCTGGCGCGGGTCAACCGAGCCGTCAAGCGGGCCGTGGAGGAGGAGCGCCGGCGCCAGGAGGAGCTGCGCCGGCGCGCCCTCGCCCGCCGGCTCGCGGCCGAGCGGGCCGCCCGGGCCAGGGCGGCGAGGGCGCGGGCCAGGGCGCAGGGCGCGCTGTCGGGCCGGTCGGCCGGGTGGTGGGCCGACCCTGGGCTCGGACGGCACTCCTCCCGGACTGCGCGCCGTGCCGTGCGCCACGCGCTGGCCCAGCTCGGCAAGCCCTACGCCTGGGGTGCCACCGGGCCGGGAAGCTTCGACTGCTCCGGGCTGGTCATGACCGCGTACGGGCGCGCCGGGCTCTCGCTGCCCCGCACCAGCCGGTCCCAGTGGTACACGGGACCCCACGTCGACCTCGTCGACCTGGCACCGGGCGACCTGCTGTTCTTCGCCGACAACACCTCCGATCCGAGCAGCATCCACCACGTCGGCATGTACGTCGGCCGCGGCCTGATGGTCGAGGCCCCCTACACCGGCGCCAGCATCCGCATCAGCTCGATCGGCCGGTCGGACTACATCGGCGCCGTCCGCCCGACCGGCTGATGCCGCCTCCTTCCGGTCCATGGCCGGCAATGCTGCCGGGCCTTCCTGGTCGGTCGGTGCCGGCCACTCCTGGTCCGGACCCGGTCGGTGCCGCCTGCCGCCTCTCCTGGTCGGACCCGGTCGGTGCGCTGCGGCCCCTCCGTGGTTCGGACCCGGTCGGTGCGCCGCGGCCCCTCCGTGGTTCGGACCGGTCGGCGGTCCGGGCCCGGTCGGCGCCGCTGCCGGGCCTTCCTGGTCTCGTCAGGGGTCGGCACCGCTGCCAGCCCCGGTCCGGAAGGGAACGGGCGCGACCGCGGCCATCCGGATGAACGGAAGCTTCCCGGTGCACTAGACTGCCCCTGTCGCGATTTCCGGGGCCCAACGCCCCGCTGCCTCGCCTATGAGCATGTCGCAGGTCGGTTCCGGTCTGCCCCGACTCCTCGCTGAGCGCTACGAGCTCAGCGAACGACTCGCATCTGGTGGCATGACCAGCGTCTGGCGTGGTCACGATCGTGTTCTCGGGCGCGACGTGGCCATCAAGGTGCTGCACCCGGAACTGGCCGCCGACCCGAGCTTCCGGGCCCGCTTCTCCGAGGAGGCTGTGAACGCCGCCCGCCTCACCCACCCGAGCATCGTCGCGCTGTACGACACCGGCGAGCAGCACGGCGTCGCCTACATCGTCCTCGAGTGGGTCGAGGGCGCCAGCCTGGCCGAACTGCTCGCCAGGCACGGCCCGCTCCCCCCGGCCAAGGCGGCCCGGCTGGCCAGCGAGGTCGCCCTCGCCCTCGACTACGCCCACGGGGCCGGCGTGGTGCACCGCAACCTCAAGCCGGGCAACATCCTGATCTGCGAGGACGGCACGGTGAAGGTGTCGGACTTCTCGATCGCCAAGGCGGCCACCGAGGAGGATCCGGCCCGTACCGGCGAGATCCTCGGTGTCTCCGGTCACCTCGCCCCCGAGCTGTCCGAGGGCGACGAGGTGGACGGCCGTGCCGACGTCTACGGGCTGGGTGCCTGCCTGTTCGAGATGCTGACCGGCCGGGCGCCCTCGGTGGCCGGCCGCGGGGGCTCGAGCCCGATGGGTCCCCGCTCGATGCGGGCCGGGGTACCTCGCGAGCTGGACGCTGTAGTCACCAGGGCGATGGCCCGCGACCCCGACCGCCGCTTCCCGACCGCTCGGGCCATGGCCTCGGCGCTGGCCAGGTCGGCGGCCGCCGACGACGGGGACACGCGGGCGATCGTGCGCCAGCCACCCGATCCGCCCCGCGAGGCCCCCGGGGAGCCGGAGGAGAGCTTCATCCGCCACGAGGGGCGCTGGCTCGCCTGGACCCTGGTCCTGGTCGGGCTCGCAGCCGTGCTGGTGGTGGTCGGGCTCACCCTGTCCAAGACCGTCGGGCCGATCCTTGGCGGCAGCGGCAAGTCCAAGGCGGGTCCTACGACCACCGAGCGCGCCGTGCCGACCAGCGAGACGCTGAAGGTCAGTGCCGCGACCTCGTTCGACCCGTACACCACCGACGCCGACAAGCGGGAGAATGAGGGACAGGTCGGCAACGCGATCGACGGCAGCAAGGACGGCGCCTGGAGGACGTCCGGGTACAACGACGGCGACCTCGGACCGTACAAGCGGGGTGTGGGCCTCATTCTCGACCTGGGCAGGCCCCAGCAGGCCCGCTCGCTCGCCCTCACCCTGCTGACCGGGGGCGCCGAGGTGACTGTCTACGGCGCGAACGAAGAGGCCGGCCAGTATCCGGCGGACCTGGAGAGCGGCTGGAAGAGGCTGACCGCGACCGACGGGCGGGAGCGGTCGAGCAGCATCCAGCTCAGGGGCGGCCCCTACCGGTACTACCTGGTCTGGTTCACCAAGCTGCCCCGAGACAGCGACGGGAAGTTCCGCGACGGGATCGTCGAGGCGATCCTGCGGTCGTGACCGACATGACCGACGAGGAGCTGCTGGCCGCCCACCTGCGCGGCGACCGGTCGGCCTTCGGCCAGCTCGTGGCAAGGCACGAGCGACGCATCTACGGCATCTGCCTGCGCATGTTGGGCAACCGGGAGGACGCGCAGGACGCCGCCCAGGAGGCGTTCGTGGCCGCGCTGCGCCGGGCGTCGACCTACCGTCAGGCGGCCGCGTTCTCGACCTGGCTCTACCGGATCGCGGTCAACGCGGCCACCGACCAGGCCCGGCGGCGCGCGCGGGCCCGCACCACCCCGCTCGACCCCGAGGAGCAGCCGGGGCTGCCCCGCGAGGCGGTCGCCAGCGACCCGGGCGAAACGGTGGCCACCGCCGTCGCCGTCCAGTCCGCCCTGACACGCATCCCCGTGGACTTCCGGGTGGCCGTGGTCCTCTGCGACCTGCTCCGGCTGCCATACGCGGAAGCGGCCGACATCCTCGAGGTACCCGTGGGCACGCTCAAGAGCCGGGTCTTTCGCGGCCGGCTCGCCCTGGCCGAGCAGCTCAGCGAGCTCGGCCAGGGCGCTCCGGTGAAGCTGCAGGTGGTTAGCGGGCCAGGCCCGGCGGGAACCGGGACGCTGGCACAGGGGTCAGGCCAAGCGGGAACCGGGGCGCTGGCACAGGGGCCGGGCCAAACGGGAACCGGGGCACTGGCGCGAGCGTCGGAACCGGTGGACAGCCAACGACAGACCAGCGAGGAGTAGCACGGCCGTGCCCGACCACCCCGACCACGAGGAGCTCGCCGCCTGGCAGGCGGGCGCCCTGGACGAGCCCGACCAGGGCCGCACCGCGGCCCACGTGGCAGGCTGCCCGGACTGCGGGGCGGTCGTCGGGGCGCTCGAGGGCGCGCGCCAGCGGCTGGCCGTGCTGGACGAGCCCGAGCTGCCGGCCGGGTTCCACGACCGGCTGGCGGCGGCCGTGGAGTCCGAGCAGGCCCGCCGGGCGCCGCGCCGGCGCCCGGCCTGGTACCAGCGGCCGGCCACCTGGAGTGCCGCCGCCGCGGTACTGCTGTTCGTGGCCGGCGCCTTCGGCTTCATCCGTCTCACAACGAGCGGCAGCGACGGCGGTGGCACCAGCGCCGCCGCCCATGCGCCAGCGCAGGCCGAGGGTTCCGCCGAGGGTCGGAGCGGAACCGCGGGCGCGGGCGCCAGCGAGGGGCGGGCGGACCGGGGAGGCCTCACGGAGGTCCGACTGCCCGGCGAGTTCTCCCCGGCGAAGCTGCGGGCCGCCATGAGCGTCAACACCAAGGCGCGGGACGCCCTCCAGCAGGCCCGGTCCTCCGGGTGGACCCTGCAGAGCGGCAAGGACCACGGGCTGGGCGTGACGATGGAGCGGGCCGCCCCGGGCCAGCCCGCGCCGCCCCCGGCCGACCAGGCCTGCCTCGACCGGATCGCCTCGGCCGGCACGGTCCGGCCGGCGTTCGTCGCCATCAGCGTGTCCAACGGACGGGTGGTCAAGATCCTGGTCGCCTACGTCGGCGACCCTCCCCGCGAGGTGCGTTACTGGGCCTTCCCGGCGACCGGCTGCACCGGGGCGCCGCTCTTCTCGGGCGTGGCCGTACCCGCCAGCTGACCGAGACAACAGGACCGGCCCTGCACCCGGTGGCCTGAGCCTACGCCTCGTGGCGGCCCGCCCCGCGACGCTCGCTACCAGTTGACTCCGGCTCTGGCGAACGCCACGCCGCCCCCGACCAGGTAGAGCAGGAGCCACGCGGGCGCCCAGGGAACGCCCCCGAGCAGCGCCACCACGGTGCCAAGCCCGATGACCACGGCGGCGGCGGCCGCCACCCCGAGCCGGGCGTGGACGCGCCGACGGGTCGCCCAGCGCACGGCAGCGCCGACCAGGTACCCGTAGACGGCGGCGAGGAGGATGCCACGGAACGGGAGCAGGAGGAGCAAGAAGCCACCGGCGACAGCGGCGGCCAGCCCGGCGCCGAACGCCCGGGCGACCTGCGACGCGGGCGGCGTGCCCCTGGCCGCCTTCGGCTGCCTGGCGCAGTTCGGGCACTTCTGCCCAACCGCGGTCGTCACCATGCAGCGTGGGCAGATCGGGTCGCCGCAGTTGGAGCAGGTCAGCCTAGTCTCCACCCCGGGGTGGTTCACACAGGTCGGGGTGACGTCGGTCTGATCCGTAGTCATCTCCCTTTTAGCCTACGAGGAACTGGCCTGGTTCGCCCAGCCCGTGCGGTGCCAGATGGCGTCGGAATAGCGGTATGGGACAATCTGTTGGCATGGTCGCGCCTGGTTTCGCTGCCCCGTTCCTCGCGCACCCCAATCGAGGAGGCACCTGCACCTGATGGCCACGTCCCGTACCAGAACCGCGGTGCTGATCGCGGGCTCCGGCCCCGCTGGTCTGACCGCTGCGCTCTATGCCGCCCGGGCCAACCTGCGGCCCATCGTCATCGAAGGTGCCGAGGCGGGCGGGCAGCTCATGCTGACCACCGAGGTGGAGAACTACCCTGGCTTCCCGACGGGGATCCTCGGCCCTGAGCTCATGGGCAAGATGCGAGAGCAGGCGGCCCGGTTCGGCGCCGAGTTCGTCACCGCCGATGCCACCAAGGTGGACCTGTCCGGCCCGCGCTTCCGCGTCTGGGTGGACGACGAGGAGTACGCCGGCAAGGCGCTCATCGTATCGACCGGCGCCAAGGCGAAGATGCTCGGGCTCGAGTCCGAGCGCCGGCTCCTGGGCCGCGGCGTGTCGACCTGTGCCACCTGCGACGGGTTCTTCTACCGGGACCGCCCGCTGGTGGTCGTTGGAGGGGGCGACTCCGCCCTCGAAGAGGCCCTCTTCCTGACCAGGTTCGCGAACAAGGTGACCGTCGTGCACCGCCGCGACCGGCTGCGCGCCTCCAAGGTCATGCAGGACCGCGCCTTCGCGAACCCGAAGCTGGACTTCATCTGGAACTCCAGCGTGGTCGACGTGCTCGGCGACCAGACCGTCAGAGGGCTGCGCCTGCGCAACCTGGCCGACAGCACCGAGTCCGAGATCCCGGTCGCCGGCATGTTCGTGGCCATCGGGCACACGCCCAACACCGACCTGTTCGCGGGCCAGCTCGAGCTGGACGAGGCCGGCTACATCGCCGTCCGGGCGCCGTCGACGGCGACCAGCGTGGGCGGGGTGTTCGCGGCCGGCGACGTGGTCGACCACACCTACCGGCAGGCGGTCACCGCCGCCGGCACGGGTTGCGCGGCCGCCATCGACGCCGAGCGCTGGCTGGAGGCCCACGGCCACGACTCCGGGGCGACCACCGACAACTGGGACTGAGACCGGCCTGGCTGCACGCTTTTGATGTTGAGAGGAACCGTTCCCTGGGCTGAAACGTCGAGAACCGTCGGGCCGGACGCAGGAACGGAATACCAGCGCCGCCGTCGTTGTTGCCGGATCTAGATGTTGCGTCACGCGGTTCCGCCGCCCGCCGGGCGGCGGTGCCGTCCCATCGTTCGATGTTCGAGGAGGTGGAGATGCGAAGGGGATGACGCTCCCCACCGCATCATGCATATGAGCAGAGCCACGACGGTGACGGACTCCACATTCGAGGTGGAAGTGCTCCAGGCCGACAAGCCCGTACTAGTCGACTTCTGGGCTGAATGGTGCGGACCATGCAAGATGGTCGCCCCGGCCCTCGAGGAGATCGCCGGGGAGCACGAAGACAAGCTGGTGATCGTCAAGCTGAACGTGGACGAGAACCCCGACGTCGCTCGCCGCTTCGGCGTCATGAGCATCCCGACGCTGTCCCTGTTCATCGGCGGTGTCGAGAAGAAGCGCCTCGTCGGTGCCATGCCCAAGCGCAACATCGTCACCGAGTTGGCCGAGTTCATCGGCTGAGCACCTGCTCAGAGGTCCTGTCCGTACCTTGACGGGAACGCCCTGGTCGCTGGCCCGGGCTCCGGGCAAACTTCTGGTGTCCTGCTTAGGGCCTGCGGGTCAATAGCTTGGTCGTTCAGCGCCGACACACCGAGGTAAGCGGACTCGATCTGGCCAGGTTGTTGGGCGGCGAGCCCTTAGCGGACCGGTCGCGTAGGGCTCCCGGGTCGGTCGCGTAGGGCTCCTTGGGGCCAGGACTCGCGCACGTTGCCAACGTTCTCGGCTGCGATAGTGGTTGCGCTACCTATCCTGGTGGTCTGGTGGCGGCAGCTCGGACCTCGCCGGTCGTGTCTGGCCCTTGCCGGCTCGTGGCGGCGGCTGCCGGCTCGTGGCGACTACCGGCCGTGCCGTCTGGCGGCCGTGCCGGCTGGTGCGGCTACTGGCCGTTGCCGGGGCGCGGCTCTGGGCGCGCGGCCGGCACCGGGCGGAGCGCCGGCTGCCCGGGGGCAGGGACCCGGAGCGCCTCGAGCGCCGCCTCGCGGGCGTCCTTCCAGCGCAGGGTGGTGCGGAGGTCCATCCGCAGAAGGGGATAGCGCGGGTGCTCGCGCACGACCTGGAAGCCGCTGGCCTCCAGGAACCCGACCGGGATGTGGCAGTTGCGGCCGGTCCACGCCCGGTCCGCGAAAGCCTCCACGGCGCGGACCTTCCGCTTGGTGAGATCGCGAGCCATCGTCTGCAGCAGGACCCGCCCGATGCCCTGACCCTCGAGCTCGGGCGCGACGGCCAAGGCCGCCAGCAACACGGCGTCTCTGCTCACGGGCCTGGCGGCCTGGATGCCGACCTGTTCGAGGAACCGGGCCGGAGCGAACAGCGAGTACCCAGCGACAGCCCCGTCGACCGTGAGGACATGCCCGGCCGCACCCCACTCGAGCACCACGGAGGAGAGCCACGCCTCCTTCTGGAGACCGGCCTCCTCCGATCCGCGAGCGCGCGCCCGGGTGGCGAGCTCCCAGAACACGCAGCGCCGGCACGGCTCAGGCAGCAGGTGGAGCGTGTCGAGGAGCAGAGGGCTGACCTTGCGACCCACTCGTCACCTGACCCCTTGGGACGCAGAGGGTTGACGGTCCCTGATCGTGCACAGCGCCCAGACGATTCCGGCCAAGATGCCGGCGAGAAAGCTCTGCCCCACTCGTCGAAGGATTGGCCATGTGGGTCGGGGCACGAGTGGCTCCTTCACGGCTCACCGACGCAGGTCTGCGGCATCAGCACGGTGGGCACCCACGGTCGCCGGAACTCGCCAGTTGAGGCCAGCAGGAACGTGGATGCTAGCAGCGGATTCGGCGCGGTGTCGAGGATGCCGCGGGTCCCCGTAGCGTATCCTGCCCCGTATGCGCGCTGACGACCCATTTCTCGACCGATACGCCCACGGCACCCGGGCGATGACCGCTTCCGAGATACGAGCACTGTTCGCCGTCGCCGCCCGTCCCGAGATTGTCAGCCTGGCTGGTGGGATGCCGTTCACCGCCGCGCTGCCGTTCGACGTGGTCGGCGACGTCATGGGTGAGGTCTTGGCCAAGGAGGGCCCTGCCGCCCTGCAGTACGGCGGGGGCCAGGGCGATCCACGACTCCGCGAGGTCCTCGTGGACCTGATGCGGCACGAGGGCATCCACGCCTCCGCGGGCGACATCGTCGTCACAGCAGGATCCCAGCAGGCTCTCGACCTGCTCGCCCGGATGTTCTGCGACCCAGGGGACGTGATCGTGGCCGAAGGCCCCTCGTACGTGGGGGCACTCTCGGCCTTCTCGCAATACCAGGTCCAGGTCCGCCACGTCCGGCTCGATGACGACGGACTCGACCCGGACGAGCTCGACGACGAGCTCGTCCGTCTTTCCCGCGAGGGGCGGCGGGCGAAGTTCCTGTACACCGTTCCGAACTTCCACAACCCTGCCGGAGTGACGCTGACCGAAGAGCGTCGCGACCGGATCGTCGAGATCGCTCGCCGGCACGACGTCCTGATCCTCGAGGACAACCCGTATGGCATGCTCGGGTTCGAGGGCGATCCACCGACGACGCTGCGGGCCCGTGACGCGGACAACGTCGTGTACCTGGGCACCATCTCGAAGACGTTCTGCCCGGGTCTGCGGATCGGCTGGGTACTGGCGCCGCCCGCCATCAGTGAGCGGCTGGTCCTCATCAAGGAGGCGGCCGATCTCTGCTCGTCGAACTTCGCCCAAGCCGTCGCCTACCGGTACTTCGCCGAGTACCCGTGGCGGCAGACACTGAAGTCCCTGCGGGACGTCTACCGCGAGCGGCGCGACGCACTGCTGGACTCACTGTCCGAGGATTTCCCGGCCGAGGTGACCTGGACCCACCCCGTGGGCGGCTTCTACGTCTGGGTGCGGCTCCCCGAGCATCTCGACGCCAAGGCCATGCTGGCCAAGGCGATTACCGCCCGAGTCGCCTACGTGCCTGGCGGGTCGTTCTTCGCCAACGGCCAGGGAAGCTCCTTCCTCCGACTGTCCTACTGCTTCCCACCACCCGACCGCATCCGGGAGGGCGTCCGGCGTCTGGCCGGCGTCGTGGAGGAGGAGTTGGACCTGCTCCGGGCGCTGGGGGGGCTGCGCGCTTCCACCGACGAGCCCGACAGCGCTGGGCCGGCGGCCTGGGGAGGGGTGCAGTGAGCTTCGACTGCACCGTCGCCGTCATCGCCGGCGGTCTGTCGTTCGAGCGGGAGGTCTCGCTGCGGTCCGGTCGCAGGGTGGCGGAGGGGCTCGACGAGAAGGGCTACCGGGTCGCGCTGCTGGACGCCGACGAGCAGCTGGTGGAGTCGCTGCGGGCAGGATACTTCGATGCCGCCTTCCTTGCCCTGCACGGCCGGTTCGGCGAGGACGGCACGGTGGCAGCGCTGCTCGAGCTGCTGGGGATGCCCTACACGGGCTCGAGCTTCGACGCGAGCCGGCTGGCGTTCGACAAGCTGGCGGCCAAGTCGGTGTTGCGGCGGGCCGGGCTCCGGGTGCCGGAGGCCATCCCGGTCGGCGAGGGGGCGTTGCGTGAGCTTGGCATGGGCGCCCTGCTCGATCGGGCCGTAGACCGACTCGGCCTCCCGCTGGTGGTCAAGCCGAACCGAGGCGGGTCCGCGCTGGGTATCCGCTTGGTCGAGCGCGCTGATCAGCTCCCGGCCGCGCTGATGACGGCATTCGGGTACGACGACACGGTCCTGCTGGAGCGGCGCGTGCTCGGCACCGAGCTTGCCCTCGCCGTGGTTGACGGCCTCTCCCCTCTACCCGCGGTCGAGATCCGGCCCAAGCAGGGCTGGTACGACTTTGCGGCACGCTACACCCACGGTGCCGCCGACTTCCGGGTCCCGGCCGAGATCGACTCGGGACTCGCCAAGCACTGCCTCGAGGTGGCCCAAGCGGCCCACCTCGCGCTGGGATGCCGCGACCTGTCCCGCACCGACGCGATCGTCGACGAGGACGGCACTTGCTGGGTGCTCGAGCTGAACACCGGGCCGGGACTCACCTCCACCAGCCTGGTCCCGACAGCGGCCGATTCCGCCGGGGTCTCCTTCGCCGATCTGGCCGCCCACCTCACCAACCGGGCCATCGCCCGCCGCCCCCGCTGAGTCATGGGTCGCGCCCGTGGCTGAACCATAAGTCACGCTCACCCTTGCGGAAGGTGCTGGGTGTGCTGGCACGCCACCAGGGTGGGGGCTGGCAGAGGGACTGGGGTGCTGGCCGAGGAGCCGAGCGGGGAGTTGGTCGAGGCCACCACGCTTGCCAGACGGCCAGCATGCGCGTACGCAGGGTGCCACCCGGTTGCCCACGCGCGGGCTCAGTGGCTCCGCGCGGACCAGCCCGGTGTGGGTCAGACGGCCCGCGGTGTGGGCTGCTGCTCAGGCGCTGGTTCGGGCTCCTCGCCGACGGTCTGGCGGGCAGCTCTTGTGTCCAGCCCGATGGCATCGCAGATCCGCTGCAGATCGTCCAAGGTGGCGAACTCGATCAGCACCTTGCCCTTGCGCTTTCCGAGTTGCACGCGGACACGGGTCTCCAGCCGGTCGGAGAGCCGTTCGGCCAAGTCCACCATGCCCGGGGCCTGAACCGTGGGGCGCGGACGCCGTTGCTGAGCATCGGGGTCCAGCGCGTGACCCAACTGCATCCGCTGCGCCCACTCCTCTGCCATACGGACGGTCAAGCCCTCCGCCACGATCCGGTCCGCCAGTCGCTCCTGCAGCTCAGGGTCTGGCAGGGAGACCACCGCGCGGGCGTGGCCGGCCGAGAGCGTCCCTGCCGCGATGCGCCGCTGGACGCTCCCCGGCAGCCTGAGGAGGCGGACTGCGTTCGAGATTGCTGAGCGGCTCCGACCGATCCGGTTGGCCAGCTGCTCGTGCGTGACCGAGAAGTCGCTGAGTAGTTGCTCGTAAGCAGCGGCCTCCTCCAAGGGGTTGAGGTCTTCCCGATGAACGTTCTCGAGGAGTGCGTCACGAAGTAGGAAGTGATCCTCGGTGACCCGAACGACTGCTGGGATCGTGCTGAGGCCGGCCTGCTTGGCCGCACGCACCCGGCGCTCCCCCATGACGATCTGGTACCGGTCACCGTTCGGGCGGACAACGATCGGCTGGAGGACGCCCACCGCTCCGATGCTCGCGGCGAGCTCCTCCATTGCTTCCCCGTCGAAGCTCCCACGCGGCTGCCGGGGGTTGGGATCCACCTTGTCCAGCGGCACCTCGAAGAACGGTGGCGCCATCGGGGAACGCTGCTCGGTCTCTAGCGTGCCGACGTCGCCGGTCCGCCCATCGGCCCAGCCGCGCTCGGCCTGTTGCTCGTCGGAGGACGAGGGCGGGATCAGTGCTTCAAGGCCACGACCGAGGCCACCGACTCGCCGTCGCATCAGCTAGCTCCTTCTACGGTGGACACGAGCAAGCCCGCTCGCGCCGCAAACTCGAGGGTCAAATCTCGATAGGCAATCCCGCCGCGCGACAGCGGATCGTAGAGCGCGATCGGCACGCCGTACCCAGGCGCTTCCGAGAGGCGGACACTGCGGGGTACAACCGTCCGGTACACGATGTCGCTGAAGTGCTTACGAACCTCGTGGACGACCTGTTCGGCAAGGCGGGTCCGGCCGTCATACATCGTGAGCACGATGCCACCTATCCGGAGCTCAGGGTTGAGGTTCGCGCGGACCAGATCGACGTTCCTGAGCAACTGGCCCAGTCCCTCCAAGGCGTAGTACTCACACTGGATCGGGATCAGGAGCTCGTCAGCCGCTGCCAGCGCGTTCACGGTGAGGAGTCCGAGCGAGGGCGGACAGTCGATGATGATCACGTCATACACGTAGCGGACCGTGGTCAGCGCCTTCCGGAGCCGGCCCTCGCGAGAGATCGCGCTCACCAGTTCGACCTCGGCTCCGGCCAGGTCGATCGTGCTGGGCAGCACGTCCAGGCTTGGCACCGCCGTTGCTCTGATGGCGGCTACCGCGTCCACATCACCCGTCAGGACGTCGTACACCGAACGCTCGATACGACGATGATCGAGTCCCAGCCCCGTTGAGGCGTTGCCCTGAGGGTCCAAGTCGACGATGAGCACGCGCGCACCAGCAATGGCGAGGTACGCAGCGATGTTCACTGCGGTCGTGGACTTGCCGACCCCACCCTTCTGGTTGGCCACGGCCATGACGCGCTGTGCTCCGGGGTCGTGCCGCGGTCTGACGCGGAAGGTCACACGCGCCTCCCGCGCTGCTGCGTCGTTGTCCACCATGACCGATGCATCCGTATGCCCCAGAGAGGCTTGCGACGGTGGAACGTGGGAGGCTCCAGATGCTCCTTCTCTGGTTTCACGTGAAACAGAGCCGGAGCCGCGCGGAGCCGGGGATCTGTCGGGAGGTGGCGCTTCAGCATCCGCTGGAACCTCCGCTCGAACCTCCGCGGCCGCTCGTAAGGCTGCCTCTCGAACCGCGATCGCAGCTTCATCTTCCATACATACTTCCTCGCCTACATCGAGCACGCCTTGGTGCCCCGTCATGGTTTCACGTGAAACATCGTGGGCTGGCCCCCGTCGCTGGCGCGCAGCCTCGTCCTCCCGTGGATCGGGGTCCCTCGCAACGGGGGCCATGCTGACGCTCGGAGCGTCATTCGCGCTAGGTCGCAATGCCGATTCTGAGTTGATTACGGCGATCTCCACGGAATCGCCTTCTGGCTGTACCCCTCGGGTCGATCTCCCCGCTGGCTCTCCACGCCCACGATCAGCCGGCACTTGGGGTCGCGTGAGCGCGGCATCGGGAGTGGGTGGGTCAGGCGCCGCATCCGGACCTCCTGCGTCCGCTGCCGTGGATTGGTCACCGACGCTCGATCGCTGATCGCGGCTCATCTCGGGCTCGCTGGGAGACGTGTCCTCTGTCCCCGTAGGGCTCCGCGACGCGAACCCAGCGCCTTGTGCGGCGGCCAACGCTCCGGCAAACCGAATGACGTCCTCCAGCGGAACGGCCCGGCCGGATGAGCCACCCACATGTCCTTGCCGAGAGGGACGCTCCGCCTCCTGCGCCTCGGCAGGATGCGGCCCATCAGGCGAGGCCGGAGGGTAGGTGCCCTCGGTGGTGGGGTGATCGGTCGAACCCAACGAAGGTGGCAACGGTGCCGGATCGCTGGGCCCATTCACCGCCCTGTCCGGCAACGGTGACGCCTCGGCCTGCCCACGCAGGAGCGGCCGAAGCTCGGCGGCCTGCTCACCGAGCGACCTGACCGCAGCCCTGAGCACCTCGTGGTCGACGGTGTCGTGCGCCTGGTCCGTCGTTCCGCCTATCTTGGACGATCGAGTCGTGGTTTCGGCTGCGTCTAGCCCAGGGCGAGTCCGCTCGGACCGTTCTCCTTGGAGATCGAACCCTGTTGCTGGGATGGTGTCCGGCGGCCCGTCATGCTCGCGCCCTCCGACTTCGCAGCGGGAGCCTGACTCGAGAGCAGCGCCGTTCACCGATCCGAGCAAGCTGACGCCTTGGTCGTGCTGGTTGATCGGCAGACTGCGGGCCGGTTGCTGCTCGTCGACGTCCAGCAGACTCGGCCCAACCGTATCTCCGCTCTTGCCAGGTACCGGAGCTGCCGTACCGGCGTCCTCCCCGGCCTCGGGGGTCAGGAACCCTACACCGCTCTGGTCGCGCCGCTCAGAGCGCGTCCTTGGAGTCGTAGATCCCCTCTCGGAGCCTTCCCTGTCCGGAACCTCGTCGGAGCTCGGCCACGCACCAGCGCTCGGTGGCAGCACCAGCGGAGGACGTTGCCCGTCATCGGGCTGGTCGGGTGCCGACGAATACCGTGGGTCGTGATCACCGGTGGACAAGGCCGGATCCAAGGATTGGGCGGCTACCTGCCTGTTGTCGAATGGCGACCTGCCGTCGAGTGCGCTCTCTGCGTCTCCTCCAGCTCGCGGTGGCGGTTCCTCAGTGCCGTATGGGGAACGCCCCGAAGGGTCGACAGAGATCGACGTCGATTCCGTTCTCGATGAGCGGATCGGAGCTCTCAGACCTCCCGACCATCCCGCAGGCGCTGACGACCGGGTCGACGGCGAGGGCTCGGGTTCGACCCCTGCGACCGCGGCTCCCGCAGGCGGCACCAGCGAGGCGGATCCCGGGGATCCCAATGGCTCGGGCAGCACCACTCCCCGCTGCGTCACCGGCACCGGTCGCGGTAGCACAACCCAGCCCAACTCCGGTGCGTCGACCGAACTCGGCTCCGATGGCACCGCTGACACTGGCTCCGGAGGCACCGCTCCATGGATCACCGGCACCGAACGAGGCACCACGACCGAACCCGACTCACGAGGCACCAACGAGCCCGACTCCGGCGCCACATCCCTCTCCTGCGTCACTGGTCCTGGCCCAGGCGGGACAACCTGCCCCGGCTCCGGTAGATCGATCGAAATCGACTCCGGTGACACCACGAATCCCAGTTCCTGCGGGACCTCCCCAGGCTGCATCACTGAGCCCGACTCACGAGACTCAACGGAGCCCGACTCACGAGACTCCACCAAACCGAGGTCCCGGGTCACCACGCCCGGCTCGGGCGGCACCTCCCCAGGCTGCACCACCGGAGCCAACTCACGAGACACCGCCGAACCGGAGTCCGGAGGCAATACCGAACCCGACTCGGGCCGCACATCCCCGGCCTGAATCACCGGTGCCGCCCGTGGAGGCGCGACCCACGTCGACTCCGGTGCCACCGATACCGCGTCGGACGGCACAGCTCCTTCCCGGGTCACCGAAACCGAATCAAGCGGGACCACCGAGCTCCACTCCAGAGGCACCGGGCCTGACTGCAGAAGCACGTCCAGGGGCACCACCGACCGTGGGTCCGGCAGCTCCCCGGCCTGCATCCCCACCACTGACAACGATTCCGACGGGTCGACTGGCAGCACCGCCGCAGGCGTCGCCCACATCGGCTCCGGCGTTGGACTCGTAGACGGCGGGACCAGAGCCGGCTCAGACGGCAACGAGGACACCGACCCGAATCTCATGCCTGCCGCAGGCCCGGACAGCTCAGGCCCGGACAGCCCGCCAGCAGGCGAGGGGACCGGTCCCGGCTCGAACGACACCTTCTCGGACGGCCCCACTTCCAGCCCGGACGGCTGGACCGGCCCAAGCTCGGACGGCCCCGCCACAGCCGGTCGCCCAGGCTCGACTGCTTCGACTGGCACGGCTTCACCCGGTCTGACCTGGATCGCCTCCGGCGGCACATACTCCGTCTGCGATATCGGGACCGACCCAGCTAGCGCGACTGGTTCCAGCTCCACCGGCACCACTCCCCCGGACGGAGCCCACACCGGCACCGGGGCCGCATCCGTCTCCGGCGGCACCATCGATTCCACCCCGCCAGGCGGAACCCACGACAGCTCCCATGGCGGATCCGACTCCGGCACCACCGGCAAGGACTCCGGTGGCAAGGACTCCGGTGGCAAGGACTCCGGCGGCAAGGACTCCGGCGGCACGCCCTCCGCCAGCGGCGGGGCCGGCACTGGCTCGAAGCTCATGGCCGGCACGTCAGCGAGTGGAGTGGCCGACGCTGCCGCGGACGTGACTTCATCTGCTGGGGCGGTGCTTACTTCGGGCGGCTCGCCGGCACCCCAGCGAAGCCCAGATGAAGCGGCAGCCTCTCGGGGAGGAGCGCCTTCCGGGGCCTCCGGCTGGTCCAGAGGTCGCTGGATTCTCTTCAGTGCGGCTCGCACACGTCCGAACAACGCGCCGGGGGCCCGATGGGAGTCGGCTGGACCATTGTCGCGCTTCTCCCCCAATGGTCTCGCCTCCCTTCAATCTTGTGGGACGCAGCAGAGGCGCTGAGCCACCGGGAAGGTCAGCGTCTGATCACTGCACCACCTGCCGCTGCACCCGTAGCCGGTAATGGCCTCAGCTCTTCAGCATGGTCGTCTTGTCCTCTCCACCTGCCACACGGCCGAAGCCGCCTCTGGTCATCTGGCCTTCGGACGCCGCTGACCCAGAGGGTTCCGCGCCGGCGCACCAGGCCTGCGGGGGAAGCGGGGAGAGGTCGAAGCGGTCTTGGCCATCATAACGACAAACCCGACAGGGTCAATCGGCGCTGCCGGGTTGGGGAAAACCCCTTCGAGCTTGCCGCCAAGGAAGTCGCATGCCGCAGCAGCATGGCGCAGCTCGGGTTCGGTTGGCTGGCCGCGAGGCACGATCAGCAGACCACCGACTCGCAGCAGCGGGAGACCGAGTTCAGCCACGACGGAGAGGGGGCCGAGCGCGCGAGCCGTGGCGACATCGAACTGCTCTCGCTCCGGGCTATGAGCGAAGTCTTCGAGCCGGCTGTGGACCGTCGTGACGTTCGTTATCCCGAGCCTCGCTGCCGTCCTGCCAACCCAGTCCAGCCGTCGCTGCTGCGCGTCGACGAGGGTGAATGCCGTGTTCGGGAAGCTTGCTGCCAGGGGGAGGCCGGGCAGGCCTGCACCCGAGCCAAGATCCACCCAGCGCTCTCCGGCGCCTGGCACTCGGAGCCGCGCCAAGCCGAGCGCGTCGTCGATGTGGCGCTCGCGAAGCCGTGTGCCTTCGCGGGGACCCAGGAAGCCGAACTCGATTGCCTCATGGTAAGCAGCTTCGAGCGCGTCGATGATCGAACCGCCGGCGTCTCGACCCAGCCGGGATTCAGGCGAAGACATGTTTCACGTGAAACTGTCTACGACACCGCTGGGCGGATGATCACAGAGCGCTCTGGCTCCTCGCCCACGCTCTCGGTGTTGGCGCCGTCCACCATCGCCACGGCGTCATGGACGATCTTGCGCTCATACGGCGTCATCGGTCGTAGACGCTCGGGACGTCCCGTCTGGATCACCCGCTCCGCCGTCGCCTTCGACATCGCTGTAAGCTCCTCTTGGCGGCGGGCTCGGTAGCCGTCAACGTCCACCATGATCCGCACGCGGCGCTGCGTCTGGCGCAAGACGGCGAGCCGGGTCAGCTCTTGGAGGGCGATGAGTGTCTCCCCATCTGGCCCGATCAGCAGCTCAAGGTCAGGTCCCTCGACATTGACGTTCCCACCGTTGCCGTCGACCCAGGTGTTGATGTCGCCGTCAAGGTCGAGCGCGTCAAGGAATCCCTCGACGAAATCCCCGGCGATCTCGGTGTCGGCAGCGATCGCCTCGGCGTCCTGCACCATGGGCGGGCGCTCTCGGGGCACCGCAGGGCGGAGGGTCGCAGTGGGGATGGTCGCGGTGGGAACCACCTGCGGCTCGATATCGTCCAGGGTCGAGCCGTTCGAAGAGGGCTCTCGCACAGTCACCCGAACCCGTGCAGGCTGCCCGATCGTCCCGAAGGTCGAAGGGACGGCCTCCTGAAGGACCTCCACGTCGACTTGGTCGCGCCGAAGCCCGAGCTGGTCGGCTGCCGCGGCAATCGCCGCCTCAAGTGTTCTAGCGCTTGCTTCGGCGCTGTCCACTCGGCTTACCCTTTCCAGTCGGACGGCCACCGGAGCCAGGCGCCGGCTTCCGGCCGCCGGCTGTTCTCGGTTGCCCGGGCTGCTGGCTCGGCTTCACCTGCCCACCCTTCTTCTCTGTGCCGCTCGCATCCGCCTTGCGGGCGTTTCCAGCCTGCGGCCCCTTACTGCCGGCACCGCCCTTGGGAGCGGCACCGCCCTTGGGAGCCGGACCGCCCTTGGGAGCCGGACCGCCCTTGGGAGCCGGACCGCCCTTGGGAGCCGGACCGCCCTTGGGAGCCGGCTTGCTCGCTGCCTTGCCCTCCACTGTCTTCGGGCTGCTGCGCCCGTTGGTCGACGGAGGTTCGGACGACTGCTGCGTCAAGCTCCGGAACAAGCTGAACGGGCCGAACCCCTTCCTGCCCGCCTCGCCGTCGCCCGCCACTGCTGGTGCCGGCGCGCTGGCGCTGGTGCCGGCGCCAGCGGGGACGGGAGCGTTCTTCAACAGGAAGTACTGCTGGCCCATGCTCCACAGGTTGGTTGTCACCCAGTAGATGATGATCGCGAGGGGCACGTTGATCGCGAAGACCAGGAAGGTCAGCGGCAGGATTCGCATGAGCATCTGCTGCTGCGGGTTGACCTGGGAGCCCTGCCTCGCCATGAGCTGGCGCTGCGAGATGTAGGTGGTGGCCGACATCGCGAGGATGAGGACGAGGATGACCAGACCCTCTGGCGAGGCCAGCTTGTCGGCCCAGGTGGGCAGCCTGCTCCACTGCTCGGAGAGCGGGATGCCAAAGAAGGAGGCGCCCCGGAGGATGTTCGGTTCGCCCGCGATGTTCTTGCTGTAGATCACGTGGTACAGGGCGAAGAAGAACGGCATCTGAGCCACGAGGGGCCAGCAACCCGCCATCGGGTTGAACCCGCGCTCCCGGTAGAGCGCCATCATTTCCTCGTTCAGCTTCTGCCGGTCGTTCTTGTGCTTGGTCTGCAGCTTCTTGAGCTCGGGTTGCAGCTCCTGCATGGCCCGGGTCGAGCGCACCTGCTTGACCGTCAGGGGGATCAGGAGGACCCGGACCGCGATCGTGAGCATCACGATCGAGAACCAGTAGCTCTGGCTGCCAAGGGCGGGCTCGACCAGGTGCTGAAAGAACTTGAGGACGTGATACAGGGAGTCCCGGAAGATGTGGAACAGCTCGACTGTCGAATTCACAAAGTGCCTCTCTCGGAAGGGCTGGCGCTCGCTACCTCACCGCGTCCTCGACGGCGCGACCCGGCCCTACCGTTCGCAGGAGGAACGTGGTCGATCCCCCCAGGATGAAACGGCTGGCACTTCACCAGGCGGCGGAGCGCCAGCCAGGAGCCTCGAGCCGCACCGTGCAACTCGACGGCCCTTACAGCATACGCAGAACAAGAGGGATAGAAACGGCAGCGAGGGCCGAGGGCGGGACTGATCCAGCGCTGGTACCCATGTAAGAGTGCCAGGAGCACCGACCCTGCCCATCCAGGCCGCGATCCACCCGACCCCGGATGGCTCACCCTGCGCTTCCCCCTCCTCCAATGCCCGCGGCGGTCAGGATGCTCCGTAGATCGCCGGCTACATCATTGTAGGAGGCGTTTGCCACACTTGGCCTCGCCACAACCACGAAGTCCAGGCCCTCGGGCAGCTCCCTGCCTTCCAAGCGCAGCGCCTCACGCAGCAACCGCTTGGCCCGGTTGCGAGCAACCGCCCCTCCGACCTTCCGGCTCACGACGAAACCGGCTCTCGCTGGTCCCGCGCCAGTCGGGCGCTTGGCGACATACACGACGACCGACCCTTCCGCGTAGGAGCGGCCGGTCGCGAAGACCGACCGGAACGCTGAAGGAGAGCTCAAACGGTCCACAGTTGCCATTCGTCGGGTCCTACGCAGAGATGCGCGTGCGGCCCTTGGCACGGCGCCGCGCGAGGATCGCACGTCCGGCGCGAGTGCGCATCCGCAAGCGGAAGCCATGGGTCTTTGCGCGCTTACGGGTGTTTGGCTGGAAGGTTCGTTTCACGACAGCGGCTCCTAACCCGGTCTGTGGAAGGGCAGGCAAGACCGAAGTGCCAGATGGGCACCGAAGAAATGATGGTACGGTCATGCCCCAGGTGCGTCAACGCGCCCCATTGCTCACACAACGCCCGGTCCAGCTCTTGAGAGGGTTCGCGGGCCGATGCTATTCTCCGCCCCGCCTCATCTGACGGCCCGCATCTCAGGCCCGGCTTCCCCGTCACGGCCTCCGCCACTAGGCGTGGTCTCGCCGTCTCTCCCGGTACTCGGCTCTGTTGGGCCGCCGCTCCGTAGGCACAGGTTCTCCACACCTGTGGATGGAGATGTGGATATGTAGGTGCAGGGGACGAGTAGCGGAACCGCGAGTTGTCAGAAAGGGCGGCAGGCTGTGGCCGAGGAACTCCACGAAGACGCGGCCGCGATCTGGTCGGCCTGTCTCGAGTCCCTCGAGGGATCGGGATCGACCCACAAGGCTTGGCTGGCGCAGACACGCCCGGTCGCCGTCGTCGGCGACACGCTCGTCCTCGCCGTGCCGGACGAGTTCGTCAAGGAGTGGGTGGAGCAGCGCTACGCGCCAACCGTGCTCGCGTCGCTGGCCCGCGTCGCTGGCCGGCCTCTGAACATCCGGGTGACGGTGCGCGAGGTCGCCGAAGAGACCGGTGACGAGGAGCAGGCGCGCCCGGTCCCCCAGTCGGGAGCCGCGGCCGAACGTTCGCAGCTCACCGCCAAGTACACCTTCGACCGGTTCGTGATCGGCTCCTCCAACCGGTTCGCGCACGCGGCTGCCGTCGCGGTCGCCGAGGCGCCGGCGAAGTCGTACAACCCCCTGTTCATCTACGGGGGTGCCGGCCTTGGCAAGACCCACCTCCTGCACGCCATCGGCCACTACGCCGGCAACCTGTTCCCGCAGGCCAGGGTCCGCTACGTCACCAGCGAACAGTTCACCAACGACTTCATCAACGCGATCCGCGACGACCGGGCCGGCACCTTCCAGCGCCGCTACCGCGACAACGACATCCTGCTGATCGACGACATCCAGTTCCTGGAGGGCAAGGAGCGCACGCAGGAGGAGTTCTTCCACACCTTCAACGCGCTCCACAACGCCGACAAGCAGATCGTCATCTCGTCGGACCGGCCGCCGAAGCAGATCGCCACGCTCGAGGACCGCCTGCGCTCGCGGTTCGAGTGGGGCCTGATCACCGACGTCCAGCCGCCCGACCTGGAGACACGGATCGCCATCCTGCGCAAGAAGTCCAGCGCCGACGGCCTGAACGTCCCAGACGACGTGCTCTCGTTCATCGCCTCCAAGGTCCAGTCCAACATCCGCGAGCTGGAGGGCGCCCTCATCCGGGTCACCGCGTTCGCGTCGCTGAACCGCAGCCCGATCGACCTGGCCCTCGCCGAGATCGTGCTGAAGGACCTCTTCCCGGACGAGGGCAGTCGCGAGGTCTCAGTCCCCGTCATCATGGCCGAGACCGCCGCCTACTTCGGGCTCTCGATCGAGGACCTCACCGGATCCAGCCGGTCACGCCTGCTCGTCACCGCACGGCAGATGGCCATGTACCTGACCCGCGAGCTCACCGACCTGTCACTCCCCAAGATCGGACAGGCCTTCGGCGGCCGTGACCACACCACGGTGATGCACGCGACCCAGAAGATCCGCGGGCTCATGCGGGAGCGGCGCAGCATCTACAACCAGGTCCAGGAACTGACCAACCGGATCAAGGTCCGGGCTCAGCAGGGCCCATGAGCAGCCGCCAGGGTGGTCCACTCCCGGGCGGCGCCCGGGCACGCGGGGTGCTGGCGCGCCGGTCGAGTACCCACGGCGCGCGGGTCCGAGGCTCCCTGAAGGTCCAGCGTGGACGACCGCGGTGCCGATGCTTGGCCGGCGCGCCGGGCGGCTGCACGTGCTCACGCCGAGGGCTCGACATCGCGAGCCGCACGGTCCTCGAACCCTGGCCACGTCACCGTCGGGGCCTGGGGAGAAGATGGGGACAGCTTGTTGATCGACGGGGGACGGCGGGGTGCCGCACTGGGGGTGGCTCGAACCTGGGGACGGCGGAGACCGTCCTCCCCAGCCCTGGAGGGACGACGGCGAAGGCGCTGAGCTGCAGGTTCGGGGGTTGGTCCACATACCCCCAGCCGTTACTGGTATTACGAGGTTCTGTCTTTCTTACTCCAGACAACAACCAATCCTTGGGGATAGCTCGTGGAGGTCGACAACCGTGAAGTTCACGACTGAGCGCGATTCCTTCGCCGACGCGGTCGCTTGGGTCAGCCGGACCGTCTCCACCAAGCCGACTGTTCCCGTGCTGGGTGGCACCCTGCTCGAGCTGACCGACCAGCAGCTGCGGTTGGCTTCCACGGACCTCGAGCACACCGGCGAGGCCGTGATCCTCGTGCGCGGCGAGGACGACGGCCGCATCGTGGTGCCCGGCCGCATCTTCGGCGACGTGATCCGCAACCTGCCGACCGGTGTGGTCGAGGTGGAGGCCACCGACGGCGGGCTCACCGTGCACTGCGACCAGGTCTCGCACGAGCTCCGCCTGCTCGACGCCGAGGACTTCCCCACGCTCACCCAGCCGTCGCTCGAGCAGATGGGCACCATCTCCGGCGAGGCCCTGGCCAGCGCGGCAACCCAGGTCAGCCGGGCCGCGTCGCATGACGAAGCCCGACCCGTCCTGACCGCGGTGCTGTTCGAGGCAAGTCCCGAGCAGCTCACCCTGGCCGCTACCGACTCCTACCGGCTCGCGGTACGCGAGCTGGACTGGACCTGGGAGTATCCCGCAACCACGGCGCTGGTGCCGGCCAGGGCCCTGACTGAGGCGGCCCGCGCCCAGGCTGGCGAGGCCACGGTCGAGATCGGGATCGAGCCCCACCAGGTGACCTTCGCCGGCGGCGGCCGCCGCCTCACCTCTCGGCTGGTCGAGGGCGAGTTCCCCAAGTTCCGCAGCCTGGTCCCGACCGGATACGAGAGCATCGCCACCGTCAATCGCCAGAGCCTGCTCGACGCACTGAAGCAGGTCGCGCCGTACGGGCAGAACAACAACCCGGTGCGCCTGACCTTCGAGCGGGACCGGATCCAGGTCGACGGCAGCCTGCAGGACGTGGGCCGCGGGGCCGCGGCGATCGACGCGAAGTACGAGGGAGAGGCCCTGTCGGTCGCCTTCAACCCGAGCTACCTGACCGACGGGGTGTCCGGGGTAGCCGACAGCGAGGTGGTCATCGAGGTGCGAGACGGCCTCAAGCCCGCGCTCGTCCACGGCAACGACCGGCGGGGGTTCCTGTACCTGCTGATGCCGGTCCGCCTGTCCGGGTAGGCGGCCGTTCTGCACCTACGCCGCCTGGAGGTCGCCGACTTCCGCAACCATCCCGCCGCCGCCGCCGACCTGCCTCCCGGAGTGAGCGCCCTGGTCGGCCCGAACGGGGCGGGCAAGACCAACCTGCTGGAGGCGATCGGCTATCTCGCCACCTTGGGATCGCATCGCCCAGGCCAGGAAGCGGCGCTCGTCCGGGCCGGGGCAGCCGCGGCGGTCATCCGCGCGGCAGCCGTCCAGGGCGGACGCGTCGTGCTCCTTGAGTTGGAGATCCGGCCAGGCAGCGGCGTTCGCGGGCGGGTGAACCGCACCGCGGTGCCCCGCTCGCGCGACCTCTTGGGCACCGTCCGGGCGGTCCTGTTCGCCCCCGAGGATCTCGCGCTCGTACGAGGCGACCCGGAGGAGCGCCGACGTTTCCTGGACACCCTCGCGGTGCAGCGGCTTCCTCGCTACCTCGCCGTCCGGCAGGACTACGAGCGCATCCTCCGCCAGCGCAACACGCTGCTGCGGAGTGCGGGGGGGCGCCTGCCGAGCGGCACTGGACCGGCCACGCTGGACGTGTGGGACGACAAGCTGGCCGCCGCCGGGGCCGAGCTGTGGGTGGAGCGGCTCCGGCTGGTCCGCCTCCTGGCGCCGAGGATCGAGCGCGCGTACCAGGAGCTGGCCGCTCGCAGCGACCCGGTCGGCGTGTCGTACACGTCCGCGGCGCTCGGGGACGCGGTCTCCGACCCGGAGGCGACCGCGGAGCCAAGCGCGCTCGCCCAGGCGCTCCGGGACCGGCTGGCCAGTGACCGCGCACGAGAGGTGGAGCGAGGGGTCACGCTCTCCGGCCCGCACCGCGACGACCTGATCCTCTCGGTGCAGAACCTGCCGGCCCGCACCCACGCCTCGCACGGCGAGGCATGGTCGCTCGCGCTCGCCCTCCGGTTCGCGTCCCACCGGCTGCTCACCGCCGAGGGCGAGGAGCCGATGCTCCTGCTCGACGACGTCTTCGCCGAGCTCGACCGCAGCCGGCGCGAGCGGGTCGCTGCCGTCGTGGCCGAGGCCGAGCAGGCCATCCTCACCACTGCCGTTGCCGAGGAGTTGCCGTCACACCTGCGGGCTTCAATGTTCCACGTGGAACCAGGCTCCATCCGCCCTGCGGGAACGACATGAGCCCACCCGGCGCGGTCCTCACCAGACGACCCACTCGACCGGGTTGGCCAGTCCCTCGCGCTCCTACACCGGTGGCAACCCTGGGCTTCTCGGGCTCTTGGGGCGCCTTGACCCAGAGGACGGGCGGGCCTGTCTGGATCCTTGAGCTGGTTCAGGTAGTCCGAGAGCTGGTTCAGGTAGTCCGAGTCGGTGGGCCACGCGAGCGGGGCCGGCCTGCGGGCTCGACTCGGCCGCCGCGCTGGTCACCTCCACAGCTGAATCGGTGGGCCACGCGAGCGGGGCCGCCTGCGGGAGTGGGAGGCGCCGGCGTTGCTCAGGCGGCATGACGAGGGAGGGGGGCAGAGCCATCAGCCACGAACCGGAGTTGGTCGGTGGCGAGATCGCCAAGGCGCTTCGAGCGCGCGGCTGGCACCAGCGGCTCGTGGCCGCGAGGGTCGTTGCGCGCTGGCCTGACGTCGTCGGCGAGGCGGTCGCGGCCCACTGCCACCCGACCCGGATCGAGGAGGACGGCACGCTGGTCGTCAGCGCGGACTCAACGGCCTGGGCCACGCAGCTTGCCTACTTGCAGGGCACGCTGCTGGACCGCCTGGCGGTGGTGTGCGGCCCGGGAGTCGTTCGCGCGGTTCGCGTACGCACCGACGACGTGAAGGGCCGTGCCCGGCGGTGAGCAGGGCAGCGCATCGGGAGCCTGGAACGGCAGGAACGTGCGCCAGCGAGCCGCCGCCTGAAGCTTGGGCGAGCTGCCGCCTGGAGCTTGGGCGTGCTGCCTCGGGACCGTCGAGCGTGGCACGCGCACGCTGGGCCAGGAGGGCCGAGGGACGGTCGACGTGGCTTCTGACCTGCGTGAACGAGCCAGGCGAGTGCCCAATGCATGGTATACTGCAAAGGGATCTTTCCCCTCTCCGCGAACCGCGCACGCGCTCGCTCGGGCCCGCTCCGGCTAGCGCGCGTACTCACCTCGTGCGCGTTTCGGGGCATCGACGAGGAGTTTGATGGTTACAAGCATTGACGCGAGCTATGGGGCCGAGCAGATCACGGTCCTGGAAGGCCTCGAGGCGGTCCGGAAGCGCCCCGGGATGTACATCGGGTCGACCGGCCACCGAGGCCTCCACCATCTCGTCTACGAGGTGGTGGACAACGCCGTGGACGAGGCGCTGGCCGGCCACTGCGACCACATCGAGATCACGCTGACCGGCGCTGGCGGGGTGCGCGTGGTCGACAACGGGCGCGGGATCCCGGTCGACGAGCACCCGGTCGAGCGCCGCTCGGCGCTCGAGGTGGTCATGACCACGCTGCACGCCGGCGGCAAGTTCGGCGGCGACTCCTACGCCGTCTCCGGCGGGCTCCACGGCGTCGGCGTGTCGGTGGTCAACGCCCTGTCGACCCGGCTCGAGGCCGAGGTGGTCCGGGGTGGCTACCGGTACCGGCAGACCTACCAGCGTGGCGTGCCGACCGGCCCGGTCGAGAGGGTGGGCAAGGCCCGGGGCCACGGCACCACGATCTCCTTCTGGCCGGACCCGGACATCTTCGAGGACCTCGACTTCAGCTTCGCGATCCTGTCGGGCCGGATGCGGGAGATGGCCTTCCTCAACGCCGGCCTGTCGATCACGCTCACCGACGAGCGCGACACGCCCGCGACCAGCGAGCACTACATGTACAAGGGCGGCCTGCGGGACTTCGTCGCGCACCTGAACGCGAGCAAGGAGCCGGTCCACCCCTCGATCATCTACTACGAGGGCGAGGCCGACACGTCGCAGGTCGAGATCGCGATGCAGTGGAACTCGAGCTACAACGACTCGCTCTACACCTTCGCGAACACCATCAACACGGTCGACGGTGGCACCCACGAGGAGGGCTTCCGGGCCGCTCTCACCTCCACCGTCAACCGCTACGCGCGGGCCAACAGCCTGCTCAAGGAGAAGGACCAGAACCTCAGCGGTGACGACGTCCGTGAGGGCCTGACCGCGATCGTCTCGGTGAAGTTGCGCGAGCCCCAGTTCGAGGGCCAGACCAAGACCAAGCTGGGCAACACCGAGATCAAGGGCTTCGTCCAGATCACCACGAACAAGATGCTGGACGAGTGGTTCGAGGAGCACGGCGCCCAGGCCAAGGCGATCGTGGTCAAGTGCATCCAGGCCGCCCGGGCCCGCATGGCGGCCCGCAACGCCCGCGAGCTGACCCGCCGCAAGTCGCTGCTCGAGTCGTCGTCGCTGCCCGGCAAGCTGGCCGACTGCTCCTCGAGGGACCCTCGCCAGGCCGAGCTGTTCATCGTGGAGGGAAACTCGGCCGGCGGCTCGGCCAAAGAGGCCCGCAACCGCACCTTCCAGGCCATCCTCCCCATCCGCGGGAAGATCCTGAACGTCGAGAAGGCCCGGCTCGACCAGGCCCTCAAGAACGTCGAGATCCAGTCCATCATCACGGCCATGGGCACGGGCATCGGCGAGGACTTCGACCTCACCAAGGCCCGCTACAACAAGATCGTGATCATGGCCGACGCCGACGTGGACGGCTCGCACATCAGGACGCTGCTGCTCACCTTCCTGTTCCGGTTCCTGCGGGGCCTGGTCGAGTCGGGGTTCGTCTACATCGCCCAGCCGCCCCTCTACAAGATCAAGTACGGCCGCGGCGGCAACGACGTCTTCTACGCCTACACCGAGCGCGAGCGCGACCAGTGGTTCAAGCGCAACCCGAAGAGCAAGGCGTCCCCGCAGCGGTACAAGGGTCTCGGCGAGATGAACGCCGAGGAGCTGTGGGAGACGACCATGGACCCCGAGCGGCGCACCCTGCTCCAGGTCGGCCTCGAGGACGCCGCGGTGGCCGACGAGATCTTCACCATCCTGATGGGTGAGAACGTGGAGAACCGCCGCAACTTCATCCAGAAGAACGCCAAGGACGTGCGCTTCCTCGACATCTGATCGGGGCGCACGACGAGACGAAGCACCCGGTCGCCAGCGGGCCTCGACGGCCCCAGCTGGGCGGCCGCAAGAAAGAAGGGAACCAACCGGTGCCGGAAGCCCGCCGAATCGAGCCCGTCGACCTCGAAGAGGAGATGAAGAGCTCCTTCCTCGATTACGCCATGAGCGTGATCGTGGCGCGAGCCCTGCCCGACGTGCGTGACGGGTTGAAGCCAGTCCACCGCCGCATCCTCTGGGGCGCCTACGAGGAGGGCATCAGGGCCGGCGAGAGCCGCCGCAAGTCGGCCTACATCGTCGGCGCGGTGCTCGGGAAGTACCACCCGCACGGCGACACCGCCGTGTACGACGCCATGGTGCGGCTCGGGCAGGACTTCGCCTCCCGCTACCCGCTCATCGACGGCCAGGGCAACTTCGGCTCGGCCGACGGAGACCCGGCCGCGGCGATGCGGTACTGCGTCACCGGCGACACGCTGGTGGCCACCGCCGGCGGGACCGTGCGGATGGACGAGATCGTCCGCGGCGCGGCCCCGAGCTCCGACAACGACATCGACCTGAAGGTGCTCGACCGCCACGGCGACCCCGTGCGCGCCTCCAAGCTCTTCCACTCGGGCTCCCACCCGACCCTCCGCCTGGCCACCGCCGGCGGCTACGAGCTCACCGGGACCCGCAACCACCCGCTGCTCTGCCTGGTGAGCGTCGCAGGCGTCCCGATGCTGCTCTGGAAGCTGCTCGGGGAGATCCGGCCCGGGGACCACGTGGTGCTCAGCCGGGCCGTGGACGGCGTGGTGCGCGAGCTGTTCGACCGCGAGCGGGGGCTCGTGGTCAGCCACGACCAGATCCCGTACGTGGCCGACTACATCCGGCGGGAGTGCGGCGGGCGCGGCGCGGCCGGGGCCTGGCTGCGCAGCCACCAGATCGACCGGGTCGAGCGGTGGGAGCGCGACGGCGAGGAGATCCTCGCCCGCATCTCCTCCGAGGAGGTCCGCCGGGTCGTCGAGCCGCTGGTCGGCGGCTACTACGCCACGGTCCAGTCGGTGACCGATGCCGGGGTGCGGCCGGTCTACTCGGTCCGGGTCGAGTCCGAGGACCACGCCTTCATCACCAACGGCTTCGTGAGCCACAACACCGAGGCGCGGCTCGCGCCGCTGGCGATGGAGCTGCTCCGCGACATCGACAAGGAAACCGTCGACTTCAGCCCCAACTACGACAACCAGGCCGTGGAGCCGCTTTCCCTTCCGGCGCGCTTCCCGAACCTGCTCGCCAACGGCTCGGCCGGCATCGCGGTCGGCATGGCCACCAACCTCCCGCCCCACAACCTGGGCGAGGTCATCGACGCGACCGTCGCGCTCCTCGACAACCCCGAGCTGACCGGCGAAGACCTGATGCGCTATGTCAAGGGGCCCGACTTCCCCACCGGCGCGTCGGTCATGGGCACGGGCGGCATCAGGGACGCCTACCTGACCGGCCGCGGGTCCATCCGGGTCAGGGCCAAGGTCCGTATCGAGGAGAACCGCAGGGGCGGCCAGAGCATCATCGTCACCGAGCTGCCCTACCAGGTGTCCGGCGACCGGCTGCTGGTCCGCATCGGCGAGCTGGTCAAGGAGGGCCGGATCACCGGCGTCAGCGACGTCAACAACGAGACCAGTCGCGAGGGCACCCGGCTGGTCATCGACGTGCGCCGGGACGCCGTGCCACAGGTCGTGCTGAACCAGCTCTACAAGCACACCCAGCTCCAGGACACCTTCGGCGTGATCATGCTGGCCCTGGTCGACGGCGTGCCCCGCCTGCTCGCCCTGGCCGACGTGCTGCGCCACTACGTCGCCCACCAGATCACCGTCGTCGTCAGGCGGACCAGGTACGAGCTGCGCAAGGCCCAGGAGCGGGCCCACATCCTCGAGGGCCTGCTGATCGCGCTGGACCACCTCGACGAGGTCATCGACCTCATCCGCGGCGCCGAGTCGGCCGACGCGGCCCGCACCCAGCTCATGGAGCGCTACTCGCTCTCGGAGGTCCAGGCCACCGCGATCCTGGACATGCAGCTCCGCCGGCTGGCCGCCCTGGAGCGGCGCAGGATCCAGGAGGAGTACGCGGAGCTACAGGCGAGGATCGCCGAGCTCACGGCGATCCTCGAGGACCCGTCCAAGGTGCGCGCGATCGTCAAGAGCGAGCTGCTCGAGGTCAAGCGGCGCTTCGCTGACCCGCGGCGCACCGAGATCCGGCCCGACGAGGGTGAGCTGTCGATCGAGGACCTGATCGCCGCCGAGCCGGTGGTCGTGACGGTGACCAGGACCGGGTACGTCAAGCGGGTGCCGCTGAACGACTACCGGGCCCAGAACCGCGGCGGCCGGGGCGTGCGGGGTGCGAACCTCAAAGAGGACGACATCGTCCAGTTCCTCTTCATCACCAACACCCACCACTGGGTGCTGTTCTTCACCAACAAGGGCCGGGTGTACCGGGTCAAGGTGCACGAGCTGCCCGAGGCCGCCCGCAACTCCCGCGGCACCTACGTGGCCAACGTGCCCGGGGCCACGTTCCAGCCCGACGAGAAGATCGCAGCAGTGCTCGACCTGGACGAGTACCACGCCGACAAGTTCCTCGTCCTGGGGACCAAGCGGGGCATGGTGAAGAAGACCGCGCTGCCCGAGTACGACTCTCCCCGCGTCGGCCTGGCCGCCATCATGCTCAAGAACGACGACGAGCTGATCGGCGTGAAGCTCACGTCCGGCAACGACGACATGCTGTTCGTGTCGCGCAAGGGCCAGGCGGTCCGGTTCAGCGAGGACCCGGCCTCGGTACGCCCGATGGGCCGGCAGACCAGCGGTGTCATCGCCATGCGGCTGAACGGCGACGACGAGGTCCTGGCCATGGAGGTCGTTCGGCCCGACGCCGACCTGCTCGTGGTCACCGACGCCGGCTTCGGCAAGCGCACGCCGCTCGAGCAGTATCCGCGCAAGGGCCGCGGGGGCAAGGGCGTCCAGACCGCGAAGATAACGGAAGCGCGAGGATTCCTCGCTGGCGCTCTCGTCGTGCAGAAGGAAGACGATATCTTCCTCATCACCGACATCGGGCAGATCATCCGGACGCGGGCAAAGGAGGTCCGGCGGGCCGGCCGGTCCACCCAGGGCGTGCGCGTCATGCGGCTGGGGACGACCGGGAGGGTGGCGGCCGTCGCACCCGTCGTCAAGGACGAGGAGTAACCAAATGACCAGCCAGATTCCAGAGGTCACGACCAGGCCGAAGCTTCCCAGACCGCCGGTTGCGGCTCCGGCCGTCGACCGGCGGTCCCGGCTGGTCCTACGCCGGTTGGACCCCTGGTCGATGCTGAAGTTCTCGCTGCTGTTCTACTTCTGCATGCTGCTCGTCGGCCTGCTCGTGTTCGCGGTCATCTGGTTCGTGCTCGTGAACATGGGCGTCTTCGAGTCCGTCACGAAGTTCGCGGGGAACTTCAACCTCGACGTCAACTTCCCGGCCGGCACGGTCTTCAAGTACTACATCCTCGTGGGCCTGCTCGGCGTGGTGCTCTGGAGCATCGGCACCCTGCTCGCGACGCTGCTGTTCAACCTGGTGAACGACATCACCGGCGGCATCGAGGTCGTCCTGGCCGAGCGCGAGCGCCGCCCGGTCTGATCCGGCCGGTCCGGCCTGGCGCCTGCACCTGCGCGACGCCGTGCACCGGCCAGAACGCGATCGCCAGCCGCCACGAAGGCCATGTACAATCCCGTTCCGTTCCACGGGCCTGTAGCTCAGGCGGTTAGAGCGCATCCCTGATAAGGA